>QNYF01000081.1 GCA_003978695.1 Desulfobulbus sp.
CCAAGCTCTGCAAGTTTCTCAACTGCTTTTTTCTGCTTATCAGTAAGCTCTTTTGGAATCTGCACCAGAATCTTCACATAAATATTTCCCCGGTTACCAATGGGGCCGGAGGGTAAACCATGCCCTTTAATGCGGAGCTTTGCTTCCTGCTGCACACCGGCTGGAACCTTAACTTTAAATGTTTTATTTTCCAGAGTGGTAATTTCCACAGTTGTGCCAAGACAGGCCGCACTGAAAGGAATTTTCTTTTCCATAATCAGGTTATCCCCGTCACGAATAAAGACAGGATGCGGCTGCACAGTTACCTTCAGGTACAAATCTCCGGGAGGACCTCCCGACGATGAAGGTGCGCCTTTGCCCGTGAGTCGCAGTCTTTTACCGGACTCGATCCCCTTTGGCACTTTGACCGAAATATTCTGCGTACCATCTCCTCTGCGCAGGCTGATATTCTTTTCCGCGCCATGAAGGACATCTTCCAGGGATACTGACAGTGCATACGTATGATCTTCCCCCTTCACCGGCTGCGGACGGCAACCTCCACCACCGCAACCACCCGCTGTCTGGCCGAAAAGATCGCCAAAGGGATTTGCTCCACCGGTCTGCGTTCGAAAACCGCCGCTACGAAAAGATCCTCCACCAAAGCCAAACTGATTGAGGATGTCATTTAAATCAAAGCCCCGGAAAATATCTTCCTGTGAATAACGTTGCTGAAACCCGGCAGTGCCATAGGTATCGTATTCCTGACGTTTCTTGGAATCAGAGAGAACAGCATAGGCCTCACTGATTTTTTTAAACGTTGCCTCTGCTTCTTTATTGTCCGGATTTTTGTCCGGATGATACTTAACCGCCAGCTTGCGATACGCCTTTTTTATCTCGTCGGCTGTCGCAGTTTTTTCAACACCAAGTGTTTTATAATATCCCATGCCCTTATAATCTCGTTAAATAATAGTTTTGTCCCAAAAAACGGGGAAACGCAATCCATACTATAAGAACGAATTTAAAAAAGTCTATTTGGAGAAACACATTTTTCTGAACCGAAAAATGAACAGCTCAGAAAGAAAAAATGCCGGGAAGCACTACTTGAAAGGCTCCACGGTAACATATACATGCTACCGTGGAGAGGAGAAAAGAAATGGAATATTATAAGCAACTCTTCAGGTGGGTGCGAAAAACCTGATGGACCACCGTCCTGTGACTGAACAGTTACTCTTATGACATGAATTTAAAAAGGAACATCATTTCCCGTTGATTCGCCACCGTTTGAAAAAGTATCACCACCGGGATTCCCACCCGCAGCAGGACCGGGATCAAATCCTCCGCCACCACCGCCGTAGCTGCCACCACTTTCACCCCGGGGAGAAAGCATTTTCATTTCCTGGGCCACAATCTCTGTTGTGTATCGGTCGTTACCGTTTTGATCCTGCCATTTTCTCGTCTGCAGACGGCCTTCAATATACACCCTGGAACCTTTGTTCAAATACTCTCCGCAAATCTCAGCAAGCCGACTCCAGGCGACTATTTTATGCCACTCGGTCTCTTCCTGCTGCTGGCCCTCTTTATCCTTCCAGCGCCTGGAAGTTGCCACAGTGAAACTTGCCACGGGAGTTCCACTCTGTGTGTAACGAAGTTCAGGATCAGCCCCGAGATTACCTATTAAAATCGCTTTGTTTATCATGGTTCACCTGTCGGTTTGATAATAGAAAATTTGTATAAGCTCTTATAATACCGTTGCCGAAAAAAAAAGCCACATAGATTAAGTAAAAAAATAACTCATCGGACACTTTGGTCAAGCATATTGCGCAATCCGCCCTTATCATGGGCGGTATAACCGAAAACCTCCTGCCAGACAGTCTCACTTTCCATGCAGAAATAGACGCAGGTATCCGGGGCTGTAAACCGGGCAAGTTCATCGGCAAGGAGTTTATACATTTCAACCCGCTGGGTCCTGAAATAGCGGGATTTTCCGTCCAACCCGTCAATAAACTCCTCATAAAAAAAGGTGGACTGTGGAAAGCGCTTACCGGCTATTGCCTTAAGGGAGGGCAGATACCTCAAAGCCCCAAGGCTGATCCAGGCGATCCTGTCGGCAGGGATCACTTCAAAAAGTCGACGGATGGTGGAACGGTACCCCTCCTGCCAGCCGTCATGCCAGATGATCGGATCAAAATGAAAGGCAAGCCGGTAACCCCACTCAGCACATTGCGCGGCTGCCGCCAGCCGTTGTTCAAGGGATGCGGTCCGAATCTCCTCACGCTCCATGATCGGCGGGCTGTTTAATGACCAGGCAACTAAGGTTCGCCCCCCATGCTCAAGCCCCTCTAAATTCTTGATAACTACTGATTTTGATTTGAGTTCAAGAACCGCATGTTTTTTGTCCCGCATGTAGTTGACAAGATGCGGACTGAACCCTGTTAAGCTGTCAAGCGCCAGGCTGTCTGTAAATTCGCCGGTGCCTATACGGAAAAAAGTCTCTGGATTGACAGCAAAGGCCTGATCCAGCTCTTTAAACAGATCTTCCACATTCACAAAAAAACTGATCCAGGGATTGTTAAGATAAGCCTGCAGGATACAGTATACACAATCCATGGGACAGCCCATGCCAATATTGAGAACCTGATAATCGCAACAGGTATACTCCCTGGTTGCAGGGCAGGGTTTAAAAAACTGTCCCCGATAACGACTGAGCAAAAGATGATGCTTACCATGGGTGAGATTATCCGGATACCTGCCGGGAATATCGGGTCGTTCATGGTTGCCAATTACAGTGAAAGGCAGCCTGCTTCGCTCAATAATTTCTCGGGCATAGTCATTATCACGACATTCTTCAGTGACGTAAATCTGTTGAATATACCGGGATGGATCGCCGTAGGACACGTCTTTCTCAGGGAGTGTGTTTAATGAATTGCCGGGGCAGATCAAGGTATCTCTGTCCCTCCTCAGGTCTGCCATGCTTGATGCAGCCATTTCCGTAGATTGTACATTTTCTGCGTAATTCGGCAAGAGCTAACTGGTATTGCTCTTCTTGCAGACCACAATGCTCAAGCAAATTACACAGTGAACGGATTCGCCATGTATCCATACCCAGGCGGTGAATAACAGATAACTGATCTGGCCTGCCTCCATCTTTTAATGTAAGAGGCTCATCAATGAGCAGAAACTCTTCTTTGGCACTCACCCGCAGCCAGAGGTCATAATCTTCGCAGCAGAGGAGCGTTTCATCAAAAAAACCGTACTCCTCAAACAACTGCCTTCTGACCATTACTGTTGACATGCCGACAACACACATTGCAAGAGCTCTCGAAAAGATATCTCCATGGGGAGGAGCATGCTTTTTCTTCTGATTAACAAGCTCCCCCCGACGGTACCAGGTTTCCCTGGTATGGGATATGAGATACTCGGGAGCTGCTGCCATTGCCGCTGATTGCAGGGCCAGTTTCCTTTCGTCCCACCAGTCATCTGAATCAAGAAAACAGAGAATATCATTGGCAGCTTCAGCAATGCCACGGTTGCGGGCAGCCGAGACTCCACTGTTTTTCTGATAAAAGTACCGGACAGGCGTGTTGTACTTTGCCGAAAACCGTTGAACAACATCACCGGTTCGATCTGTTGATCCATCGTCAACAACTATAATTTCGCCACACGGGCACGTCTGACGGACAACAGACAGCAATGCTTTATAAATAAATCCGGCTCTGTTGAATGTGGGAATAATAACTGAGAGCATCAGGGGAGAAAAAATAATTACAGAGTAAAATTCATAAGAAATAATGGGCAAAGTATCGGGTTGTAGAGTATCTTAATTCTTTTTAATTGTAACTGTAAAAAAATTGATTTGAGTTCAAACCGGTCGGGGGGCCGCTGAACGGGAAGAATATGTACACAGACATTCTTATCAACGCAACACCATACGAAAATCGTATCGCACTTGTCGAAAGCGGCAATCTGCTGGAAATTCACCTGGAACGACCTTCCGAAAAAGGCCTGACCGGCAACATTTATTGCGGCAGAGTTGTCAGAGTTCTGCCTGGAATGCAGGCCGCTTTTGTAGATATCGGTCTCGAACGGACAGGATTTCTCTATGTGGACGATGTGTATATCTCCCAATCCGATCTTGAAAAACGTGCTTCCAGTGATGAACGTCCCTGTAACCGCTACGTCATTGAAGGAAAAGACCCGGATACCGATCAGCAACACCGAACCAGCCCCAACATTGAGGAACTCCTGAAAGAAGGGCAGGAAATTCTTGTCCAGATTGCCAAGGAGCCTATCGGAACAAAAGGCGCCCGTCTTACCTGTCACATCACCCTGCCCTGCCGTAATCTTGTTTTCATGCCACGAACCGATCATATCGGTATTTCACGCAAAATCCAGGACGAGGAAGTAAGGGAGCAGCTCAAAAACAAAATCGAACAACTCAGACCGCCCGGAACAGGATTTATCGTTCGAACGGTTGCTGAAAACATTTCAAGTGCAGAGCTGGAAGCTGACATGGAATTTCTGCTCCTGCTCTGGGACGAAATAACCTCTGTAGCCGGACGTTCACAGGCCCCGAGTCTTGTCCATAAAGACCTCGACATGGTACTGAAGTCTGTCAGAGACCTCTTTACCGACGATGTCAATGAGCTCATTATTGACTCTCAAGAGCTGCATGAACGATTACTCTCTTTTGTCATGACCTTTGCCCCGAAACTCAAAGATCGAATTATTCATTACGATGGAGACACCCCGATCCTGGAAGCTTACGGTGTCGAAGTAGATATCAACCGCTCACTTGACAAAAAGGTCTGGCTGCGCTCTGGCGGCTACATAATTATTGAAACAACAGAAGCTCTCACTGTGGTAGATGTGAATACTGGTCGGTATGTTGGAAAAAATGACTTGAGCGAAACCATTTTTAAGACCAACATGGAAGCGGTCAAGGAAATCTCCTACCAGCTCAGGCTGCGTAATATAGGTGGAATTATCATTATTGATTTCATTGACATGGACAACGAACAACACCGGGAGGAGCTCTACAGCGCATTCCAGGAATCAACCCGTAAGGATAAAAGCAGAGTAAACATCCTGAAACTCTCAGAATTCGGACTGGTGCAGATGACCCGCAAACGATCATGCGAAAGCCTTGCCCAGATGATGTGCGAACCGTGCCTGTACTGCGGGGGTGATGGAATTGTTAAATCCCGGCGTACGATCTGTTATGAAATTTTTCGTAAAATCACCCGTGATGCCCGCAAGATAAAGGGCAACAATGTCACCATCAAGGTTCACCCCAATGTGGCTGACATGCTGTTGCGTGAGGAGGCCCACCATATAGAATTTCTGGAAAATATGACCTCCAAGAGATTTACGGTCATCCCCATGCGGGACATACACATAAAACGATACGAAATTGTCTGGAAGGAATAACCTTGTTGACATCGAACAAAGCAGCAAAGCAGCCAATCATTAAATAACCTTCTATGCCCCCGATTATCACATTTATAGGCTGGCACGACTGTGGAAAAACAACGCTTGCAAGCAGTGTTGTAAATCACCTCAAGAGAAAGGGATATACAGTTGCTGTCATCAAGTCCACAAAAGATACCGGCCTGGTCCTTGACCAGGAAGGTACAGACACCTTTTCCTACAGGCAGGCAGGTGCGGACGCAGTAACGCTTATCGCTCCTGACCAGATGGTCATGATGACGCATAATCCTGATAAGCAACTGACAACACTTGCCCATCGTTATTTTGCCGATGTTGATCTGGTTATTGGAGAAGGGTTTAAAGACGAGCGAAAAATCGCAAAAATTGAAGTCTCACGGGGTGAAACAGAGCTGTTGCGAGACAGGGTGACAGGGGTTATTGCCATTGCCACGGATCGGGACATTTCAGGTGATTATATTTTTCGACTTGACGAAAGTCAGGAGCTGGCGGAATTTATCGAAAAACGCTTTCTCGGTGAGCAGAGTCAGCAGGAAGAGGTAATTCTGCTCATTAACGGCCGCAAGGTTGTGATGAAAGATTTTGTCCAGCAGGCCTTAACAGGCACTGTGGCGGGATTTGTCAAAACGCTCAAAACTCCCCGGAACAGCATAAAAACCATAGAACTCCGCATCAGAACTCAAAAAAAATAGTGACTATTCAGTGGCACCTCATCTCGGAATAGTTACAGACCACACGTTATGCCAAAGTCGTGGTGCTGCCTGAATAGTTACAAAAAATAATCGTTTACTATAACCGCTGAACGTGGGCTTTCCCGCTCCTTAAATGGTGCTAGTGTTGTTTCTATCCCGCCAGTCCAAGTGTACCAGATCAGCGTACAGGCCGTTTTTCTCCATGAGTTGCTCGTGGCTCCCCTGTTCTACAACTCTCCCCCTATCCATAACCACAACCCTATCCGCGCGCCTGACCGTGGACAGTCTGTGGGCGATGATGAGTGATGTTCTGTCAGAAAATCCAGCTCTAACAGCCTCTTCAAGCAGATTTTCCGATTCCGTATCAACGGAGGATGTTGCCTCGTCCAAGATCAACACCGCCGGGTCACGGCACAGCACTCGTGCAAAGGCAAGGAGCTGCTTTTCTCCGGCTGATAAATTATGACCGCCTTCGCCAATACGGGTATCAAGCCCCCTTGGCAGGCGGTTCACAAAAAAATCCATTCCGGTCTGGTGCAGTAGAGTATTCACAAACGCTCTGTTTTGGCCTGTATCCAGGGAAATATTTGCAAAAACAGTGTCCGGTTCGATAAGGACATCCTGGAGCACAATCCCAATCTGTTCCCTGAGAAATTCCGGAGAAAACTCAGACAACTGATGTCCATCCAGAAAGATTGTACCCCGGGAAGGGTCATAAAATCGGACCAGCAGACTCATTAATGTGGACTTCCCTGCTCCTGACGAACCAACCAGTGCCACTGTTTCTCCGGGTCTGATATGTAAATCAACATTATCCAGCACCTGTTCGTCTTTGCTGTAACCAAAACTGACTGATGAGAAAACAATATCACCC
>QNYF01000211.1 GCA_003978695.1 Desulfobulbus sp.
CGAGTGTCTGTCCAAAAATGAGAATTTTCGTTCGAGTTCAAGGAACATAGAAAAATAAAAGCGCAGCATATTAGACATATGTGAGCATTTTATTTTTCGTAGTGACGCAGAAATCGGACGAAAAGGCCATTTATGGACGGGCACTGACTAATTTCAGTTACAGACCACACGTTATGCCAAAGTCGTGGTGCTACCTGAATAGTTACTACTCTTGAACGTTTTTGAATGAATCATCCCGGGACGACCTTGTGATAATCAAGAGAGCAACCTTCAGGTGTAACGACGGGGTATTCAACTGTTCACAGGTCAGAACAATTTCCTCAACCTCTGGATATGGGGCATCAATTCCCTTCCAAAAAAACAACGTAAACATCCTAACATGTCAAGAATAATCAGACGCCGAAGACGAACATTTTCCCGCAGAGGAGGAACCGGTAAGAAAGTATTATTGACTCTTCTTTTTCTGCTTATTGCGGCAGCAGGGGCTACAGGATTTATTCTCTTTGAAACAGAAAAACCCCAACTCACCCTTGAAAAAACAATTTCATATTTAGGCGGCCCGGTAGAACTTCCCTTTACTATAACCGACCAAAAAAGCGGGATTCAACAGATCGTTATCACCCTTGAACAAAATGGCGGCATTTTACAGCTCTTTAACAAGAGCTTTCCTCGACAGGCCTGGCTCACTCAGGCTGGCCCCAAAAAGATTACTGAAAAAGTTACTCTTGATCTCACACGAGCGGGAGCCAGGGAAGGCAAAGCGGACCTTGTCATAACTGTACGGGATTTCTCGTTAAACGGGCTACTCAAAGGTAACTCTAGCATTACACGCCTGCCTGTAACTATCGACACCAGGCCGCCACATGTTACCATCAAACACGCCCAGAAATACATAAAGCCTGGCAGCAGTGGAATTGTTGTATACGAGGTCTCAGAG
Source organism: Desulfobulbus sp. (assembly GCA_003978695.1). Classification (GTDB taxonomy): domain Bacteria; phylum Desulfobacterota; class Desulfobulbia; order Desulfobulbales; family Desulfobulbaceae; genus Desulfobulbus_C. Next base: position 938 of record QNYF01000211.1, read on the forward strand.
CCAACAGAGCATCACGGGGTAATGATTGATTCCACCTTTTTTCAGGGATATCCTCTCAATGGAAGCAATACAACTTTTATTGCCTATATCGCACTCCCATGGGATGCTGTAAAACCAGAAAGTACACGAGTGGTTGCCAAAGATCAGGCGGGAAATATTGGTAAGGCTGTTTTCTCCATGCGCTTTAAAAAAGCGAAAGAGAAAAAAGACCGCATAAATGTTTCAGACGGTTTCCTGAACAAAAAACTCCCTGAATTTCAAGAACATTACCCTGAAATGAAGGGAACAAAACTTGAACAGTATATCTATGTTAATACGACAATTCGCAAGATTAACGCACAGCAGATAGCAAAAATCTGCAGCACACCTGTTTCAGAGCAACTCTGGTATGACAGATTCCTCCGTATGCCGGGTGCGGGTAAAGCCGGCTACGCAGATCAGCGTACATATTATTACCAGGGAAGGCCTGTTGACCATCAAACACATCTGGGAATGGATATAGCGTCCACTGCCCGGGTTGGTATAAAGGCCGCTAACAGGGGTAAGGTAATTTTTGCCGACTATCTCGGCATTTATGGCAACATGGTTATTCTTGACCATGGCCAGGGGCTGGCCAGCCTGTATTCACACCTCAGCAGCATTGAAACTGAAGTTGGAAAAATTGTAGAAAAGGATGAGTTGATAGCTCATTCCGGGGCAACCGGCCTTGCTGGAGGTGACCACCTTCATTTTTCCATTTTGATCAATGGTATTTTTGTTACGCCTGTAGAATGGTGGGATCGACACTGGATTAAAACAAATATTCAAAACTTCATTACAAAAATTAAGTGATCATTTCTTGCCCTGCAAAAGTACAAAAAATACAAAAATGCTCTTCTTTTAAATAATTATCCCTTTTATGCCGCGCATTCGACTCCCTTTTCTGTTGTACAGCTACATTGCGACAGAACTCCTGGCCCCTTTTTTTGCCAGTTTCCTCATTCTTTACGGTGTTTTTTTTCTCGTCAGACTTATCCCGTTACTTGAAATCGTCCTTGAACTTGGCATAAACTTCCCTGATTTCGTTCGCCTTTTCTCTTATATTTTCCCCCATATGCTGTTGTATGTAATTTCCATGTCTGTAATGGCCGGGGTGATAATGGGATTTACGAGACTCACCAATGATCGTGAAATCCTGGGGTTTAAGGCCAGCGGTATCAGCCTTCTCCAGATGTTGCCTCCTGTTGTCATGGTTGCCGCAATAATTGCCGGGATTTCCGGGTATTTTTCAGTCCGACTGATTCCTGCTGGTGAAATTGCCATGCAGCAGCTCATGTTTCAGCTCGCGAAAGAAAAAATTGATAAGGGAATCAAAGAAAAAAAATTCACGGAAGCGCTTGGTGATCTTGTTGTCTATGTAGACCAGGTGGATGAGCACGATAAATGGACAGGAGTCTTTGTCTCAGACATGCGCAACAGGCAACAACCCATCATCACCATGGCAAAAAGCGGAAGTATGACAGCCGACGTCAATGAGATGGCAGTCACTATTGTACTTAAAAACGGAACCCTGCACAGTACAGACGGCCCTGACAATCAAATAATACATTTTGTCCGTTATCAACTGCAGATACCGCTTAAACCTCCTACCCGTATTGATGGGGATGATGTCACACACATAGGTCGTGGAGCAATGACCCAGGCTCAGTTAATACAGTCTGCAGAGGCGTTTAAAGCATTACCTGAAAGAAGTGTTAAGTTCATGACAGAGTACCATCAGAGGCTTGTCCTGCCTGTGGGCTGTTTTATTCTGGCGATTCTTGGCATCCCCTTAGGCCTGCAGGCGGGTCCAGGGAGAAAAGCAGCTGGTATCCCTCTTGGGCTTGGCTTCTTTGTCTTTTACTATATAACCTTTACCTTCTGCACTTCACTTGTGGAGGAACTGGTTTTGCCTGTCGTGTTAGGTATGTGGCTGCCCAATATTATATTTGCCGTGATTACCGGGCTGATTTTTTGGCGTGTTGAACAGGAAAAATCAATTTTCCCTGAAAAGCTCTCCTCAATTTATGCAGATATCTATGATAAATGCGTTGCTCCACTTTTTATGTTTAGCAAAAACCATCTCAAAATCCTGTTAAGCAGAAGACGAAAAAAGAGTATTCAGCTGCCCAAAGATCCTTCAGCCGTAGATGAGACACTTATTCATGCTGACGCCCATAACAGAGTTTTTCATTTATCGCCCTGCGAGCAGTATTCATGCAAGCGTTGTACAATCACCTTCATTAATCCCCAGGTAGCTGAAAAAGCTGGATTTACGCCCTGCCCGTTCTGCAAAGAATTGCTTAAATCTGAAGAAAAAGGCTCCTGAACAGAAAAGAAATCTTGTACCTGTTCAGAAGTGACTTAGATTCGTTCCTTTTAAGACTGTGATCCACATTTTGGGTTGTGGGCAAGCCTGCCTTGGAGCTGATAAAGAGGAGATATTCAAAGGAAGCACATGAAGCGTGCGCAGACTCCGTCGTAAGCCTGCGCACGGTGTGAAGAAGCGTTGAACGGTTGATTAAAAATCAACCAGTTCAACGTCAAAGACCAGCCAGGCATTTGGTGGAATTACCCCGCCTGCTCCCTGGGCACCATAGCCCAGTTTAGGTGGAATAATCAACGTTCTTTTTTCGCCTCGTTTCATGTTAAGAAGAGCCTGGTCCCAGCCCTTGATAACCCGGCCAACGCCAATCTCAAACTTGATTGGTTCGCCCCGGTCATAGGAGCTGTCAAATTTTTTGTTGTTGGACAGTAAACGGCCTGTATAATGGGCAGTGATCATGTTGCCAGCTTGAGGTTTGTCGCCTTTGCCCTCTTTATTGACGACCCAGTACATACCTGTATGGCTGTGATGTGCTTTCGGCCATTTATGTTTGATCATTTTGATGATATCTTTCTGTCCTTCTTCTTCGGCCTTGTGTTTTTTCTCTTCAATTTCTTTCCTAGCCTTATCAAATGCCGCCTGATCAGTTTTAAACTTTTTAGCCTTATCGCCCACACGAATAATTTCTACCGAATCTATAAGGTCGTCCTGCGCGATGGCGTTGACAACATCCTGACCTTCAATCACCTTGCCAAAGATTGTATGTTTGCCGTTAAGATGAGGTGTGGCCACATGGGTGATAAAAAATTGTGAGCCATTGGTTCCCGGGCCGGCATTAGCCATGGCCAGTATGCCTGGACCGGTAAACTTGAGTGAAGAATCAATTTCGTCAGCAAAGGTGTATCCCGGACCACCAGTACCTGTTCCGAGCGGACAGCCGCCCTGGATCATAAAGTCCTTGATTACTCTGTGGAACTTCAGCCCATCATAAAAATGGGTGCCGGTAGGTTTTTCAGCTCCTCCATAAACCAGTGTGCCTTCAGCAAGACCGACAAAGTTGATGACCGTCAGAGGTGTTTTGTCATAGTAGAGTTTCAGAAGAATCTTGCCTTTTGTGGTGTTGATTTGAGCATACAATCCATCTTTCATTTTTTTTCCTTTGGGTTCTTTTGCGGAAACAGATTGTCCGGAAAATACAATCAGAGCTGTTATGATAAAGAGTGATAACAGTTTGTTCATTGAGGTCTCCAGGGTATGGTTTCCCGTCGTGGTTACAGGTTACAGATAGATGAAATTATTGATCATCCACCCAGTGTTATTTACAGAATGACAAAATCCTTACAAACCATGGCAGGGGTTGTCAAGAAAAACTGGTGCCAGACTACTTATGCTTGCCGCTCAAGACAAAATTAGATAGTATGAGTTGATGAATCTCCGTAAAAAAATCATGCTGAATTCACCAGTTATTGACGGTATTAAATTCATCATGCTTGCCATGTTCTGTGGCTGGCTCATTTACCGGGGAAGCGGACGGATCGGATATAACTGGCAATGGTATCAGGTCCCCCGATATCTTTTCACTTTTGACAATAATATATTTACTCCAGGCCCCTTGCTCGAAGGATTGTGGGTTACTTTGAAAATTACCGCCTGCAGCCTTGTACTTGCCACGGTATTTGGTCTGTTGACGGCCCTGTTACGACTATCCGGGTCACTTGTCGGGCGTGTTCTTGCCCGAGTATATCTCGAAGTTATCAGAAACACGCCTTTACTTGTACAGATTTTTTTTCTTTATTTTGTTCTTGCCCCAATCTTCGAACTCGAACGGTTTGCCGCTGCGGTTATCGCTTTGAGTTTATTTGAAGGTGCCTATGCGTCTGAAATTATTCGGGCCGGCATTGTGTCAATTCATCGTGGACAATGGGAGGCTGCCCATAGCCTCGGGCTGTCCTCTTTTGATACCTACCGCACTGTTGTTCTCCCCCAGGCTCTACAACGTATTCTGCCCTCTCTAACAGGTCAGGCTGTTTCATTGATTAAAGATTCAGCTCTTGTGAGTACAATAGCTGTTTATGATCTGACAATGCAGGGCAGGACAATCATTGCAGAAACGTTTTTAACCTTTGAAATCTGGTTTACTGTTGCAGCAATATACTTAATAATCACCCTGGTGCTGAGTTTGATAGTCAATGTCCTGGAAAAACGATCGCCAGGCGGGGTTCAATTTACATGACCAGGTCAGAGAGTGTCGTAAAAGAAATTATTATTGATGTGGATAATATCAATAAAACATATCCGGGACCAATACCTGCGCTTGTGAATTTTACTACCCGGGTCAACAAAGGCGATGTGCTGGTGGTGATTGGCCCTTCCGGTTCTGGCAAATCAACTTTTCTACGTTGTCTGAATGGACTTGAGGAAATTGATTCCGGCACGATTATTATCGATTCCATACCATTGGATGATAATGAAAAGCATCGGCTTGAAATACGACGTGAAGTAGGGATGGTTTTCCAGTCGTTTAACCTGTTTCCCCATATGACAGTACTGGAAAATATAAACCTTGCCCAGCGTCTGGTACGGAAAAAGAACCGCCAGCAGGCCACACGCACCACTATGGATTTACTTGATAAAGTAGGGCTTGCAGAAAAAGCTGAATCGTATCCGGCAGCGCTCTCCGGCGGCCAGCAGCAGCGTGTGGCAATTGCCAGGGCACTGGCCATGAAGCCTAAGGTTATGCTCTTTGATGAGGCCACCAGCGCTCTTGATCCTGAGATGATTGGTGAGGTGTTGGAAGTGATGAACTTATTGGCCAACGAGGGGATGACAATGGTTGTTGTCACCCATGAAATGGGCTTTGCCCGTGAGGTGAGTGATTGGATCATTTTTATGGAGGCGGGGCGCATAGTTGAACAGGACAGGAGCGGTAATTTTTTTTCGAATGCAAAAAAAGAACGAACCAGACGATTTTTGAGTCAGATTATTTAACCTGGTTGAATTTTGGAGAGAGTATGAAGAAATATTTTGATGCAGCATCACTAGCCGTTATTGTTATTACTTTTGTTCTCTTTGTGTTCGCCTTGGTTGCCAAAGGAATAACCCACGATTTACTACTTGAAGCAGGCGTATTTCTGGTTTCGGTCAAGTTGATTATGATGGGATATAAAAACAGTCAGGATCATGAACGTATTCTCAGTCAACTGCGTGCTGTCTCACCAAACATTAAAGGGCCTGGTCGTGAGTAGAAAGTAACTCTTCAGGTGGGTGCTGAAAACTTGCAAAACCACTGACCCGTAAGCTGTTCAAGAGTTCCTTAAGTTCGGAGTCTACGCATAACTTGTTCATTGAAACTGTGAAGCGTACTTACGCTGTCCGAGTTGGATTTAATGAACATAAATGAAATGTTCCTGAAGAGTTCAGGAAAAGAATAATAATTATATCATCACAGAAAGGAGCCGATATGAAGCAGGTTAAACGAATTATTCCAACTCTTATTGCTGTAGCCATGTTGTTCGGTTTTAGCGCTACAGCTTCATGCGGTGAGATTCAGCAGAAGCTGGTAAAAGAGAGCAGTATTGATCAAATTGCCCGCCGAGGCACCATCAGAGTGGGAA
>QNYF01000231.1 GCA_003978695.1 Desulfobulbus sp.
TAAACCGTCTTTTCTGGTTCGGATCGCCGTTCAATGGCTATAAAATTCAAGGTGGTGTGGACCGTAAACAGAGGAAAAAGCAGGGCTATAAAAAAAATATTGACCACAGGAACCATGCTTATCAGGGCAGGAAAAATACCCAGACGAAAGGAACGTTTATAATACTTTCGCACCCAGCGGATTTTTCTTCCCAGGCTCCAGCGGATTCGGGAGGCCGGGTAATCAACAAACATGAGTGCTGAATAAAAGATATAGAGCAACAGCACAATCGCCTGTCCGGCAAAGGGAATAAAATTGACAAGCAGGGCAAAAAACGTCACGACAACACCCACTGCACCGATTTTGCAGCCTTCAATCAAATCAATGACAACGCCTCTTACACTAAAACCCTTGTCAGGCTGATACGATGTACCAAGAAATGCTTTTTCAGTGGCTGTACTTAAAAAAACATATCCTGGGGACGTCAGGCAATACGCCACCAGAAAAGCGAGATAAAAAGAAACAATTCGGGTGACAAGAACAAAAAGAAAATACAATACCTGCCACCCCTTGACCATCAGCCAGCCGCGAATACCATCTGCCACTGGCTGATGCTGAAAAAAATGACCTGTCAGGCCATTTATAAAATTAAGCGATTCAACATATCCTCCCCAGGTGAGGACGCAGGTTATACCGACAAGCAGAATGCACCATCCTAAAATTCTCAGGTGACTCAAGACAAAAGCTATTGATCTGGTCAATGGCACCCAGGCAGGTAACTCTGTTTTCCGGGAAATGGTATTCATCTCTTTACTTTAAATATAAAAATTAGGCGTAACTCTTCAGGTGAGTGCAAAAAATTGCAGAACCACCATCCTGTAACTCTTCAGGTGAGTGCTGAAAACTTGCAAAACCACCGGCATGTAACTTCGGATACGCCATAGATTGGGAGAGTCTACGCATACCTGTCCATTGAAGGCTGTGAAGCGTGCTACTTGAGCAGGACAGCAAACAGCGATAAACCTCTTGTGCCAGCCGGCAACCAGATAAATGTAACAGATTCCACTGACCATTGCACCTTGACCATTCCCTCAACCGGCCTTACTGTTTTTTGCAATGGTTTTGCACGAGAACATACCTGATACTCCTGAGTACGTCTACTCACGAGAAGACAATGATGACTGGCTGGTCATTGCCCGGGGAGGTTCCGCTTATATCCAGAACTGCTCCCTGGTGCTGAGTGCCGTCGGAATAGAACATCAGACCGACCCCTCTTCGGGTATACTTTTAAGTCGAGAAGTTGACAGTGAAAGGGCAATTAGAGAAATAACAACCTGCGAAGAGGAAAACCAATTCTGGCCACCACCTCCTGAAGAGGTGCAGCCGATTTCACATACAGAGAATCCACCGACGCTTCTTATGATCGGTGGTTTGATTATTTTTTACATGTTCACAGGCCCGTGGTTTTCCGAAAATCCATGGTTTCTGGCAGGAGCGGTAGACAGCGAAAAAATCGTGGTCCAGGGACAGTGGTGGCGGCTTATTACAGCACTGACGCTCCATGCGGATCAGGTACATCTTGTTGGCAACTGCGTGGTCGGAGCATTTATAGTTCACCTGCTCTGTAAAACAACAGGCTACGGTACCGGCTGGCTTGCCCTGCTCTTTTCCGGTGCAACCGGAAATCTGATGAACAGTGTTTTACGCCAGAGCGCGCATCATTCTGTTGGTTTCTCCACTGCTGTTTTTGCCGCCATTGGAATTTTTTGCGGAATGCAACTGGCAATCCGCAGGGCAACACTTCTCAAACAACTTATTGTTCCGCTCGGGGCTGGAACAGGCTTGCTGGCAATGCTTGGCACCCAGGGAGAACATACCGACCTGGGTGCCCATTTTTTTGGTTTTGGCTGTGGACTCATATGCGGATTACTGTTGCAGATATGCCATATGGACCAGCAGATTGAAAATCGTCGGTTGCAGGGAAGCCTCTTTGCAATCAGCCTGTTACTGGTTTTCGGATGCTGGTTTCTGGCCAACACGGTCCCGTAAAGCAAACTATACCCCAAATGAACAATCTGCAACGCCCCATTGCAGGAGGATACGTCCAGGCCACGTACCGCCTTTGATGTTTACAGGGACGCCCGCTTGGATTATCAAAACAAGAAAACACTTGTAAGCAGTCCCTTTTCCGTCTTTAATAGGGGCTGATAATGACCACCTCAACTTATAGTTTTACGTGCAATATCAATAAAATACTTTAGCAAGGATGTTTCCATGCCCATGAATCAGCAACCCCCGTGGGGGCAAAAAAAGAAACCTTCGACACCCGAGGATTTTCTGGCGGCACTTATCCAGAAAATCAAGGATTCCTTTGGTGACCAGGAAAAGAGCAACCAGCCATCCTCTGAGGGAGATGGTCCCAAACCAGGGAATGGCCCTGGAGCCCTGGCCGGAATAGGTAAGGTCGTGTTCATTATCGGGGCCGTTGTACTCTTTCAGATTGTCTATTCCGCCTTCTATACCATTGAACCGGGCGAACAGGGTATTGTGCTCCAATTTGGTAAATATACCCGCACTACTCAACCCGGACTACACTTCAAAATTCCCTATATTGAAGAGATGATAAAGGTTGATGTGGAAACTGTCCGTAAAGAAGAGTTCGGTTTCCGTACCAGAACCCCCGGCAAGACAACAGTCTTTAACAAACGCGGGTTTGACATGGAATCGCTCATGCTCACTGGTGATAAAAATGTTATCAACGTTGACTGGATTGTGCAATACAAGGTCAATGATCCTGTAAAATTCCTCTTTAAGGTTCGTAACGTGCCACAGGCGGTGCATGACAACTCTCAAACAGTCGTCAGACGCATTGTTGGCAACATGGACTTTGATTATGTGCTCAGCAACCGTGAGATACTGGCAGATATGGCCAAACAGGAACTCCAGCATGATCTGGATAAACTGGAGTGCGGTATAACTCTGGTCACTCTCCAGCTTCTGGATATTAACCCGCCTGACCGGGTAAAACCGGCATTCAATGAAGTTAACGAAGCAGATCAGGACAAAAAAAGGCTGGTCAACGAAGCCGAGGAAACCTACAACCGCGTTATCCCAAAAGCACGCGGGTCGGCAAAACAGATTATTGAAGAAGCCCATGGCTACGCTGTCCAGCGCTTAAACCAGGCAAAAGGTGAAACCAATCGTTTTAACGCCATTGTTGCTGAATACATAAATGCCAAAGAGGTGACCAGGCGACGGATGTATCTTGAAGCAATGCAGGATATTCTCCCGGGAGTCGAGCATGTGTACGTCATGGATAAAGGCGGCCGGAACGTTCTGCCTTTTCTCGATCTATCCGGCAATAAATCCCGTTTGAGCAAACAATAATCCCAAGAGAGTCAGGAAGACATATATTATGAAACAGGTAATGCAGATATTTTCGCTCATACTTATTGCTGTTATCTTTGCCACAGTCTGGGATGGTTTTTATATCCTTCCGGAAGGCAAACAGGCGGTAATCACTCAATTTGGTGCCCCGGTAGGACAACCTGTGACGAAAGCAGGGTTGCGCCTGAAAACACCATTTATCCAGCATGTCCAGTTTTTTGAAAAACGAATTCTTATCTGGGACGGCGATCCCAACCAGATCCCAACCAATGATAAGACGTTTATCTACATGGATACTACCGCTCGCTGGCGTATTTCTGATGCTCTGCGGTTTTTGCAGGCTGTTGGCACTGTCAATCGTGCCCAGAGCCTGCTTGATGACATCATCAACGGTACGGTCCGGGACTTTGTCAACAAAAACAATCTCATTGAGATTATCCGTTCTTCAGACTGGTCGCAGGACTTTGTCGCTGGTACTACAGCACAGCGCGACATGATTCGCCCCCCACAGAAAGGACGTGATAAAATCAGCGCAATGGTCCTTGAGCAGGCCTCAAAGATTACGCCAAAGTATGGTATTGAGCTTATTGATGTCATGTTTAAACGGGTGAACTACATTGATTCGGTTCGGGAAAAAGTCTACACCCGAATGATTTCTGAACGAAAAAGAATCGCAGCGGAAAAACGGTCCATGGGAGAAGGCCGTAAGGCGGAAATCCTGGGTAAAGTTGACCGGGAACTGAAGGAAATAACCTCTGAGGCTAAACGAGAAGCCACAGAAATACGGGGTAAGGCTGATGCCGAGGCAACAAAACTCTACGGAGCCTCGTACAGTAAGTATCCGGAATTTTATTCTTTTCAACGAAGTCTGGAAAGCTACAAAGACATTATCAGCGGCAATACTTCACTGATTCTTTCCCCGGAATCAGATCTGTTTCAATATTTGCAATCGATCAATGGTGAATAAAAGAATACCCGGCAGGGTGAAAATTCATCCTGCCGGGTAATAACCATCTCCAATTCGTCGTTGTCTCTACTGTAATGCCTCTTTAACAACAAGGCCCATCTTTTCCATAGTGTAGGGCTTTTTTAACAGACCCAAAACGCCCATTTCCATCAGTTTGTTAATATCCTCACTATCAGAATACCCGCTGACCACAATAGCCTTCTGGTCGGGATAAAGCCGGATAATTCTCTCAAAGGTCTGCCTTCCGTTCAGCCCCGGATCCATAAGCATGTCGAGCAGGAGAAGGTCTGGCTGTTTTTTCTTTATAAAGGCAATAGCTTCCTCTCCACTACTGACAGCAGATGCCTTGTACCCAAGAACTGAAAGAATCTTTACCGCAATATCCCGTTGGCTCTTTTCATCATCAACCACCAGCAGGTTGCCCTTGCCATGCAGTTCTTCAAGAGAGGATTTACCCGGCGTCATCTTACAGGTATGAGTCTCAGGGCTTATTGGCAGGTAAATAACAAACGAAGTGCCTCTGTCGTCACTCTTCACCCTCACCAGCCCATCATGATCCTGAACAGTGTTCCATACCACAGCCAGGCCCAGTCCTGTGCCACTTCTGCCCATTTTTTTTGTTGTATAAAAGGGATCAAAAATATGCTCCAGATCATATCGTGAAATTCCTGTCCCGGTATCACTCACCTCTAGAACAGTGTACTTGCCCGGTAATAAATCAAGTGAGGACTCCTTTTCAGACACGACATAACTGCTGGTGCTCACCTTAACTTCGCCTTTACCTTCAACAGCCTCTGCTGCGTTGGTCACCAGATTCATGAGCATTTTCTGAACGTGGCCTGAAGAACATAAAATTGTTGCTATACCGGGAGTAAGGCTGGGAAGAAAATTCACTTGCGGATAGAGTGACGCGAGCTTACAAAACTCCGGAGAAACCAGATAACTTTTTATCAACTCATTCAGGCAGGCAATCTCCTTGACCGTGGCAGCTCCCCGGGCAACTGTCAACAGATCAGCCACGACACCGGCCGCACGCTGTCCCGATGCAATGACTTTCTTCAGGTCTTCCTGGACCGGGCTGTCTGAAGGGAACTTCAGCATCATAAGCTCAGGGTAGCTGATAATCCCAGACAGAATATTGTTTAAATCATGGGCCACACCTCCAGCCATCAAACCAATAGCTTCCATCCTGCTGGCCCGTCGTAACCTGAGGGAAGTTTCCTCCCGTTCCTCTTCCAGGGCTTTGCGGCGCGAAACGTCACGGACAATATTCATCATCAGCTTCTGACCGCCTGTTTCTACCAGCGATGTACTGATCTCAACAGGAATATGGGAGCCATCTTTATGTATATAGGAATGACTGCTCACGGCAGGCAATGATTCTTTCAGCAGTATTTTTTTATACCGCTCATCCAATACCGCATGTTCTCCGGACGGATATAACGCATACTTGTCCATCCCCGCCAGCTCTTCCCGACTGTATCCGCCAAGCTCCAGGGCTTTCCTGTTGCAGTCAACAATTCTGTCATTTTTCAGATCAATGAGGTAAATAGCGTCATTCGCACTCTCAAAAAGATGCCGGAATCGCTTTTCAGAGCGTTTAAGAGACTGTTGGCTTATTGCGTTATCAACTGCTACAGCTGCCTGGTTCGCAATACTTTGATAAAGCAGCCTCTCACTTTGTGCAAAAATTCTTTTGCTCTTTGTATGACCGATGAGAACCCCTGTCAATCCGTCTTTATTTAACATCGGTGCTGCCAGAGCAGAGGTGATACCATTTTCTCCAATAACATCGGGAATAGTAAACCGGGTTTCTGTTGCAAAGTTTTCCGTCACAGCGACCTGTTGGGTCTGAGCGACAAGACCGGCCAGACCTTCTCCCGTCTGTAACTCAAAAGTATCAATCAATGACCGCGAAAAGCCAATGACGTCCTTCAAAACGAGTTTCCCGTTTTTTTCCAAAAGTAAAAGGCTGGAATAATCAAGTCCAAAAAGGCTTTGAGCCCAGGAAATAACAAACTCGAAAACCTCTGTGGGGTCATTGATGGTTAATATCTCTGTGGAAAACTGCAACAATGACTCAAATTGCTTTGTTCTCCGGGTAATCTCCTCTTTCAGCTGATTCTGGTGTTTTTCTTTCTCAAGCTCAACAAAACGATTTTTACTGTTATCCTCCAGAATGCAGACAACCCCTTCTACCGCCTCTCCTTCTTTGACCAGCGGCAGCATCCGGACATTCAAAAAACGGACGCCTCCGGTGCCGGCAGTGTCGGCATCCAGGGTATACTTCATATTACGAAGAGAGGCGGTAATTCCCGCCAGAGCCTGTTTAAAAGCCGAGGTCATCCCCAGGGCCTGTGCTTTTTTATCACTGTTGATGTTGTATTTACTGATATCTGCAACAGAAGACTGTTCCCAAAACTCTTCCCAGGCTTTGTTAATCTTCAGGACTGTTCCATTGGCACGTAAAATCTGCATGGCACAGGGAGATTG
>QNYF01000202.1 GCA_003978695.1 Desulfobulbus sp.
AGCGGCCGCCACGGGAGAGAGGCACAACATGGTCCATGGTCAGTTTTTTAAAGCCGACCTTTTTACCGCAGTAATGGCAGGTTCCTGCCGCTGTTACCTGCTGCCACCAGCGGGTCTTACGCAGGGCTCTTGCCTTACTGCGCTCTGCCCTGATAAAGGCATCATCAATGCCGAAATTGAAAAAATCATCCATTTTCCACCAGATCTCCACGTAAAATCTGCCGGGCCTCGCCCACAAGATAGAGTGAACCGGCTATGCAGATAAGATCCTCACCTCCGGCAATCATTTTTGCCTTATCTATACCCTGTTGCACAGAATCTGTCATTATGACTTGAAGTCGCAGATTTGTCGGCAGGCATTCCTTGAGCTGCTCTCCGGTTGCAGAGCGCTCTGAGCGGGGGCTGGTAAAAATGATTACATCAGCCAGAGGAGAGATTTCGGCAAGTGTGGTCGGGAGGTCTTTATCCGCCATGGCTCCCCAGAGCAGAATGAGACGATCCCTTGGGAATTCGTCTTCCAGTGCTTTTTTGAGGGCAGCTACACCTGCTGGATTATGAGCGCCATCCAGCAGAAAATGAAAACTGTTTTCCACATCTTCTGTTACAACATTATCTCTTGTCAGTCGAAAAGACTCCAGTCGGCCCGGCCAGCGGGTATGGGCAAGGCCGGTTGCTATGTCATCTTCTGTAATGGTGTATCCTTTGTTATTAAGCAGCTCGACAGCGGCAAGGGCAAGGCTTGCGTTGCTGATCTGGTAATGGCCCTTCATGGCAAGGGGAAGGTTGCTCAGTTGCTGCCCGTTAATCCCGGTATAGTCAAATGCGGCAGGAGCTTTATGATCAGCAGCGGCTGTGAAGTCCTGTCCATAGAGATAGAGCGGAGCCTTATTATCCCGGGCCTGTTTGGCAATAACGGCGCGTGAATCATCAGCAGCCACCCCCGTGACCACAGCCACCCCCGGCTTGATGATTCCGGCTTTTTCACGGGCTACATGCTCAAGGGTGTCACCAAGGTACTGTTCATGATCCATGGAGACATTGGTTATGATGGAGAGCAGGGGAGTGACCACATTTGTGGCATCCAGCCTGCCTCCCATGCCAACTTCAAGGATGGCAAAATCGACATTTTGTTCGGCAAACCAGAGCAGGGCAAGGGTTGTGGTACATTCAAAATAGGTGATCTGATCGCCGTCAAGCACTTCGGCAATGTTGCTGATCAGGCGGGCAAAATCAGTTTCGGGAATATAGCAGCCGTTTATGGCAAATCGTTCCCTGACAGAGCTTAAATGGGGAGAGGTATAAAAACCCGTTTTGTACCCGGCTGCGGAAAGGATTGCCGAAAGAGTCGCCCCGACCGACCCCTTACCGTTGGTGCCGCCAATATGAATACAGGGAAGGTCATGGTGCGGATTGCCAAGCCGGGCAAGAAAAGTATTCATGGAGTCCAGCCCCAGCTTGATCTTAAAAAACTGGAGGTCATCAAGAAATTTCCAGGCCTGTTTGTAGCTCATGTCTTGGGAAGTTTTCATGTCAATTGTATCAAGCCGGGGAAGATATTACCCCATCACCTCAAGCTTGGCATAGTCAAGGTGGAGGATTTTATCACCATGCCGGTCAAAAGCGACTTCAACCCGTCGCGGCCCGGGCACGGCCTTAACCTTGCCGATACCGAAAAAAGGATGTTTAACCATCATGCCCGGTGTGAAATCAATTCTTGCTGATTTGATCGATTTTCTGGTTTGAACAGGTGGTACACCGGTGGAATAATCTACGCTGTACGCAGGGGTATGGGTTGGAGCCGGATTAACCTGTTCATAAAGCCCCGGATTGATCTCCCGCAGGAAAGGTGACATTACAGTGCGGTGAAATTTGCGGTCAGGGGTCATCAGCTCCCTGGGATAGCTGAGAAACAGATGCTTTTTAGCCCGTGTTGCCGCAACATAGAGCAGGCGGCGTTCTTCCTCCAATTGTTCACCCTGTTCTGCCCGCTGGTGAGGAAATCGGCCTTCGGCAAGACCGATCACAAACACTGCCTCCCATTCAAGCCCCTTGGCTGAATGTATCGTTGAGAGGATCAGCCGTTTTTTATCTTCTTCATCCAAGCTGGAAGAAGACTCAGGCGGGTCAAGGGCGGTATCGTCGACAAAGGACTGTAAATCGCCGTAGCCGCCGACTAATGCTTTGATCTGGTCGAGATCACGTTTTCGTTTGGGATAGTCATCATAATAGATTTTTTCAAATACAGGCTCATAATAGGCCATAACCAGGTCAAAAACAGCGCCAGGTGATAAATCATCTTTTCGCATACCCAGTAATGCTTCTGTGAGGCGGTTAAATCCCTGTTTCCAGGCTGGGGCAGCTCTGTATTGGCTGATGGCCTCAACAGGATCATCGTGTTCCTTGATGGCAGCCAGTATTTTTTGCGCTGTTTTGGGGCCGACCTTATCCAGGTGCAGTAAAATCCGGTTCCAGGACAGGTTATCCCACGGGTTGATCAGGATGCGAAAAAAGGAGAGCACATCTTTAATATGTGCTGATTCCGTCAGTTTGAGTCCGCCCCTTTTTTCAAAATCAATAACCCGGCTGGTCAGCTCCATTTCAAGTTTATAGGAGTGAAAACCCGAGCGGAACAAGACCGCGATTTGAGAAGGATCAATGCCCTGTTTCTTAAGTTTTTGTATTTCTTCAACAATAAACCGGGCCTCGGCAGCTTCATTGCGTGCCTGGTACACGACAGGATTTACACCACCTTCAAGCTCGGTAAACAGGTTCTTGGTAAATTTTTTCTCAGCCCTGGCTATGATTGCATTGGTCAGGCTTAAAATCGGCTGGGTTGACCGGTAATTCTGTTCCAGTTTGATTATGCGTGTGTCAGGGAACTGATCGGGAAAGCGCATAATATTGTAAAAATCAGCCCCGCGAAAACTGTAGATTGACTGTGCATCGTCGCCAACCACCATCACATTATCATGGTCATTTGCCAGCAGCCTGACAATTTCGGCCTGGATAAGATTGGTATCCTGATACTCGTCAACAAGAATATACTGAAATCGTGAACAAACATCTCTGCGGGCCTGCTCGGATTCTGCGAGAAGACGTTGCCAGTTAACGAGCAGATCATCATAATCCATAAGCCCGTGTTCTGTTTTAAACTGTGCGTAATGTTTTCGAATTTCGTGAAAATCATCTATAAATTCGGAGAGATGAATGTGCGACTCAAACACGAGGTCTTCAATGGGTCGGGCTTTATTTATAGCCCCTGACAACAGGTTAATCACCACCCGCTTGGAAGGAAAACGCTTACCGGCTCCAGACAGCCCCAGCGATGATTTAATCAGGTTGATAATCCCCTCGGCATCGCCCCGGTCAATAATGGTAAAGCCGGAACCAAACCCCAGATGATGTCCATGCTGGCGCAGCAGCATATTTGAGGTGGCATGAAAGGTGCCGCCCAGCACTTTGTTGCAGGATTGTGAAGAAAGAGTTCCTGCCCGCCAGAGCATTTCCTGTGCTGCCCGCCGGGTGAAAGTGAGCAGCAGGATGGATTCCGGCGGTACGCCCTGTTCAAGCAGGTAGGTCATGCGGTAAACAAGGGTGCGGGTCTTGCCGCTGCCTGCCCCGGCAATAACCAGTACCGGGCCTTCCCCGTGGGTGACAGCCGCATATTGCGCCGGGTTGAGATCATCAGGGCTGATGACAGAATGGTGGTGTTGCTCTGGCTCTTGCTTCGGGGTATCAGAAAAAAGGTTGTGTTGCATGGATGAGCTTTTACCATACCCGGGAGGTGGCTGCAATGGATGTTGATACGGTGAGGGCACCAGGGATTTATGCCGGATCAGAACCAATACCTGTAACTTGTACATCTGGCAGGTGCAAATGCATTTATCCAGGGGGCTTACATTTTTTTTTTAAGAACCGGTCATGCCTGGTGTTGCCATTGCATTGGTTATTTTTTATGGTAACATTTACAGTACGGTGGCCCTGTAAGTTTTTAGCACCCATCTGAAGAGGTGCCATTTAACAAGGTTGGGTAGCCTTTCGAAAATATAAATTTTTGCATAAGGGAGTTTCATGATACTTTATCGATTTATAACCGGCCCCGATGATGAAACATTTTGTAAACGGGTGAGTGAATCATTAAATAGCGGTTGGAAACTGCATGGCAGCCCGGCCTTGACCTATGACGGAAAAACACCCATTGCCGGTCAGGCTTTGGTTAAGGAAGTCAAAGGTGAGAATTTTTCGCAGGATATTGATCTGAAAACGTATTAAATTTTGAGCGGATTGAAATACAAAATGGCTGATGGGCTGCGCGCAATGCGGCTTGACCGGCTTATGAGAGAGACAACAAGGTGAGGACCAATGGATACTGTAGAGCAGATTTTTACTGATGCCGTATTAAAAGAACTTTTTCCACCAGAGCGGGCAGATGAATTTTTTGAAGCCCTGTTTGGCGATGCCAGTGAAGGCGCTTATGATATTGCCCTGCGTTTTGTCGAGTTTGATAAAAGCGCAAACCGTCTTGTCTTTACTCTTGATTTGATCGAACGTCCCGGCTGCTGTCTTGTCTGCAACCTCACCTACGGATTGCCCGAGGTGTTTTCACGCCATCCTGTGATCAACATTAACGGCCTGGTGGCAGATATTGAAAAAAAGCTGGCCGGCAAGGCAACCTGCACTGACTGGAACCTGGGCACAACGACCCATAAACAGAAGAGCCTCCATTCCATCCCCCTCACCATCACCGTGAGCTGAATCCTACAGGAGTAACATATTGATCGGTGCAACGGTCGGGGTGGCTGAGCTGTCTGAGTGGTTTTCCCCGAAAGGTTTACCGTCACGCAGAAAGTTGCCCCTGGCTGTTGGCCAGAGCAGCATGTTGTCTGATGAGCCGGGCACTGTGTAAATAAAAAACCCGGCGCCAAAGGTCTGCACCAGAATTTCCAGGTTGGCGTTGCTGTCTGTGTTTATAACTGTGGGCGCAGCCGGTGCGCCCTTGCCGTTGCCGTTTGTTCCCTGTTCAGGGAGCTGCAGGTCAAAAAGAGTGTTTCCCCTGTTGTCAAGAACCATCAGAAAGCCGTGGGCCACGCCTGGTGTGATGTTGTCCGGATCACCATAGGTGGTAAGAATCAGTTCCGGGATGTTATCCTGATTAAGGTCAGCCACCGTGATTTCTGAAGCATACATCAGGGCGCGGCCATGGGTGATGTTTTTACGCCAGAGTTGTTTTGCCGCAGCTGATGTGCAGTAAATGTATCCGTCATGGGCGGCGTACAGGATTTCTTTTTTCCCGTCATTGTTGATGTCTACAATGGTCGGTGCAGGCGGGTTGCGGGGCGGATACCAGCTTCTGTTACCTCGGTTTAACGGGTAGCCGGAAGAGGGCAGGTGCTCCCACCCGGCCAGTCGCCTTGCCGAACGTGTTCCATTGCCGTACGATCCTTCAAGCACCATGATGGAATGATGCTTGGTATCATAGGGGATGTCTTTTTCGATATTGGCTACGCAGACGACCTCGTTTTTGCCGTCATTATTGAGGTCGGCAACCGAGGGCGGAGATGCTGTCCACTGCGTCCATTTCTGCGAGCGGGGATGTGGCCAGTCTCCAGTGTGGTAATGGTATTGATTGGTGTCTACTGTGGGGTCAAACCAGCGTGTGAACTGGCCCCAGTTGAGCCGGTTTCCACTATAGGATGATTCCCGGTTGGTGAACCAGGGCGAGGCAGGCATTGAGACGCCAGTGTGTTGGAAGACATTTATTTTATGGTTGTCATAGGTGACAACGATCTCTTTTTCCGGATCATCATCCAGGTTGCCAATTCCCACATTGAGTCCATAGCAGCCGTAGCCATGATTGCCCGGCCCGTTAACAAAGGCGTCGCTGGTGTTCTGGTTGTAACGTGGCCATGCCTGAAAGGAGAGTCCGGGCGGCTGGTACAGGCTACCGTTTGCGTTAAAAACAAAGACCTGAGCGCCGTCTCGCCGGGTCTGGGTGGTGGTGGCTACGATTTCAATGGAGCCGTTGTTGTCAAGATCTGCCGCTGCAAGTCCACGGGTTTCCGGACATTCGCCGGCGGAGCAGGTGGAGGCTGGCCAGCCGTCTTTGATGTGCAGGCCATTGTTTTTCCACTCATAGGCGGCAACCACGTCGCCACTGGCGACGATGATTTCATAAATTCCGTCGCCATCAATATCTGCGCATACTGCGGGCGCGTAAATACGGCCTTTATGGGGATATCCGCTGCCATGAGGCGCTCTGGCCAGCTCATTGCCATTGGCATCCCAGACAATAATATCATAAAAGGTACCGATAATTTTCAGACTGCCTGTGCCAAGATCGTGGACAATCGGTGAGCCAAACCATGCTGTACCTGTCCACTTGATGTGCTTTTTGAGCAGAGGTTTATGCACTGGAGCCGCTGATGCGCTCGAGGCAAGGGCAATGAACAGACAACAGATCAGAGGGATGCGTTTCGCCATGAAAGGATCCTTAATTCAAAAGGAGGTCAGGCACGTTTCTGCAGGACAGCCTTGCCAACTTCTGCCGGGGTCATACCGCCGTTATGGGCGATTTCGCTCCAGCTCATGCCCTGGTTGCGGGTAAGATCAATGAGCAGGTTGATTGGAGTATCTGTGATTTTATGCAGGATAAAGAGAAGAGCTGTTTCCTTGTAGGTAAAATCAGAGGGCTGAAGACAGGACAGCTCTTTTTGTGTAAT
>QNYF01000140.1 GCA_003978695.1 Desulfobulbus sp.
GAACCACCATGGCACGATATTTTTTCGGTAACATAAATTGACAGTCCTGTTCATTACTCCGTAAAACCACAACGGATCGGATGAAGATCGCCGGCAAGCACACGATGAACATCACCGTTTAGATCCTGTACTATATATCTTCCGTCCGGGGCAAGGCCCTGACCGGTAGCCTGTATTACACCACTCGGGGTCTCATATTCAACCATTTTACCCCGAAGATAATCAAGAGACTGCCATTGAGCAATCACGGTATCGTTGTTTGACTCAAGTTCTTTGACAGAAGCGAGCACTGCGACGACTAATCTGTTGAGAAGCGGTATAACGTCTATGTGTTGCTCGCTGTAATGATACAATGAAACAACCCTGCTGCGCAAGAAGGAAGGAAACTGCTCAGGCTGCGTCTTGACATTAATCCCAACTCCAACGACCAGATACTCCGGGCCAAGTCCGCGACTCACCGGACCTGACTCGGTCAAAATACCGCCAAGCTTCTTCCCGTCCAGGTAAAGATCGTTTGGCCACTTCAACAGCACATTTGCTTGAGTACTGGCCATTATACACGTAGAGACTCCCACGCCTGCAGCCAGAGTGATCATTGGCAGCAGCTGTAGTTCTATTGTGGGCCGGATGATTATTGAAAAATAAAGGCCGCCCGCTGGAGAAAAGAAATTTCTGCCCCCACGACCTCTCCCGCCAGTCTGACAATCAGCATGAATAACAGTGCCATGGTCTGCTCCATGCTCTGCCATGCGAACGGCTTCGGTATTGGTCGAATCAAGCGTTGAAAAATAATGTATCACAACAATATGTTTACCAAAAAAAAAGCAGAGACCCGAAAGTCTCTGCTGATTCTATCCTGAAAAAAAGGACCTGGTGTCAACTAATTAATTCCTTCAGCACCTTCTTCATTTTTAATACGGTCAGGACGTGCATACATGGTTGTTGACCCTGATGACCAGAACATCAACTCACCTTTTGTAACCAGTTTATTAGCTATTTTTTTTATTTCGCGCGGCTTACGGTCAGAATCGCACTTATAAAAATCCTTAATATAAAGCTGTGGTTTCGGAGATTTTGTTGCTTTCTCAATTATCGCAGCTTCTACTTCTTCAATACTCATTGCCATAACATATTCCTCATTGGCTGAGTTTAATACCCGGGTCCGGAAATCGAACCCGGTAATACCTACAGTTACTTACTTGGTGTATGCGTCGGTGGCATTGGTATACTTAAACTGGGTGGTTGTCCGCCAGGTGTCATACGCCAGACGGTAATCATCAATTGATTTTTCGGTAAACGGAATATCACATTTCTCGAAAAATTTCTCCCAGCCAATGCGCTCTGCCCACTCACCAATACGCTCGTACTTCTTGGCATCTTTGGCATAGACATGAACAATCTTGTGAATAACATCCACAGTCTCTGGCCAACGTGGAGGGGTGTTGGGCAGGAACGGGATAATCAGCTTGGAAAACTTAGGAGCAGATTTGGCATTTGAGACCTTACCACCAACCAGAATCGCAATACCATCACCTTCCGGATCTGCAAGAGGCATAGCCGGACACATAGTGTAGCAGTTACCACAGAACATACAACGTTCAGCGTTGACCTTAACAGTTTTAACCTCTTCGCCATTCACCTCGGCCTTGGCGGGCTTAATAGCCCCAAGAGGGCAGGCGGCAATAGCCAGAGGCAGCTCACACACACCGGTAATCCGTTCATTATCGATCATCGGTGGCTTACGATGCACACCAAGAATAGCGATATCAGAGGCATGAACAGCTCCACACATGTTCAGGCAGCAGGCAAGTGCAATACGAACCTGCGCAGGCAGCTTCATAGAGCCGAAGTATTCAAACAGATCATCCATAACAGCCTTTACCGGACCTGACGCATCGGTTGCAGGTGTATGACAATGTACCCAACCCTGGGTATGAACGATATTTGTTACACAGGCGCCTGTACCACCAATAGGAAATTTCTTACCACGGCTTTTAAGATCAGCGATCAATGCATCGCATTTTTCCTTGGAGTCTGTCATAAATTCAGCATTATTCCTGGTCGTGAAACGGAGGTAGCCTTCACAATGCGCATCAGCAATGTCACACATTTCGCGAACATGCTCTATGGAAATAAGACGGGGAGAACCAACACGGACGGTGTAACATTCAGCACCGCCCTCGGCAACGTGAACAAGCACGCCCGGCTCAAGAATTTCATGGTACAGCCACTTGCCCTTGTTGGCCATAATGACAGGCGGCAACATATCAGTGTACGGATGAGGCCCCAGATCGGTAATTCGACCTTCCATGGGATTTTTAGGATCGTAACCCATTATACAATCTCCTTATAAAGTAAAATAGTTCTAATTCAGTAAAATCGGTTAACGATAATTACGCTGCGTGCCGTTTACGGAACTCAACAACATCACGTTCCCAGCCACCTTCAACTTCCTCTTCCTTCCAGAAAACATATGGATTGGACCGGGGCTCTTTAATGTGCTGCGGCAACGGCTCAACTTCCATAACTGAGAGAAAAGTCGGCAGACCGATACGCTGCATGGTCTCACCAACACGCTCACGGTTTTTACCAACTTCCATCCACCAGTCCCAGATCTGCTCGATTACATCAATGATGTTCTCGTATTCGTTCTCTTTAGAGACCTCGATAAAGGGAATAACCATGGTGGCAAACTGTGCGCCATCGAGGATCGGAGCTTTTGCACCCATACAGATGGTTGCGCCTTTCTGCTTACCGGGACGAAGGGCGCGGGGCATGACGTTTATGCAATGCATGCAGCGGGTACACTCGGAGTCGTCGATTTTCAGTTCATCGCCTTCCATCCACATACATCTTGTGGGGCAAAGCGCAATTACTTCTTTCTGGATGCTGAATGGACCCCAATCGCGGCCACTGTGGGCACCACCGTTTGCCGGGTAGTTCCCTGCAACATACTCTTTTACTGCGGCCTGGTCGATCTGGATATCATCTTTCCAGGTACCGATTACAGCAAAGTCGGAACGGGCAATGGCTGCAACACAGTCATTGGCACAACCGGAAAATTTGAATTTAAACTTATAAGGAAATGCGGGACGATGAATCTCATCCTGATAATGCATGGTCAGGTGATAACAGATGTCCTGGGTGTCATAACAGGACCACTCGCAACGGGACTCACCAAGACAACAGGAGGGTGTACGAAGGTTTGAACCGGAACCACCAAGATCCTGTTTCAGATCATGGGTCAGATCCCAGAACAGAGGCTCAAGATTTTCTGTACGGGTACCAAGCAGAATCATATCACCTGTGGAGCCGTGCATGTTGGTCATGCCGGAACCGTATTTATCCCACAGGTCCATAAGATCACGCAGGTTCTTGGTCGAATAATAGAGACCGGAAGGCTGGTTGATACGAACTGTATGGAAGTGCTCTACACCGGGAAACTGCTCCGGAACGTCAGAGTAACGTCCAACAATACCACCACCATACCCAAAAACGCCGACGATACCACCGTGTTTCCAGTGAGTGATTTTATCTTTGTAGGAAAGCTCCATTTGACCAAGAATATCCCAGCACTCGTCATGGGTCTCAGCCTGGCGCTTCAGGTCAGTGACGAAACTCGGCCAAGGGCCATTTTCAAGTTCGTCCAGCATAGGCGTATCATGCTTTGGCATCAGTGTTCCTCCTCGCTTAAAATTATGAAATGACAAATATACCCAAATACCCAAATTGTACACACACCGACAAGAACGCATTCAGTTTGCGAACAAAACGGTTACCAATATAACCAATCGAACATTTATTTCGCTGATGAAACTAAACAGATGCTTTGATTTTGTCAACCAAAAAGCGGCTAACTCCAGTCAGGAGTTCATTTTAGGCCTGATAAATGAATCTTCATTCACCCCAGCCTGGCCGCTTGAATCAAAGAAATCTCCGGTGCATCCTGCAACAGATCTTTCATCTGTCCATTTTCTTTCCCGGCGAATTCAGAGAGAATCCTGGTGGCCATTCTTTTCCCCAGCTGCACCCCCTCCTGATCAAATGAGTTAATATTCCAACAGAACCCCTGAAAAGCTATCTTGTTCTCATACAAGGCAAGAAGGCTTCCCATGGTATAGGGCGTCAAGCGCTCTCCGATCAGCAGGGAATTAGGCCTGTTCCCTGAAAAAGCCTTGTTGGGATTGGCATGTTCCTGACCGCTTGCAAGAGCCAGAGACTGGGCCAGCAGATTGGCAAGCAGTTTTTGCTGGGAGGACGTACCTTCAACCAGCATATCCTCCCCGTACTGACTCTCTCTGAAACCAATAAATTCCACAGGGACAATTTCTGTCCCCTGGTGCAGTAACTGGTAAAAAGCATGCTGGCCGTTCGTTCCCGGCTCCCCCCATACCACAGGCCCAGTCTGCCATGCCACCGGATTTCCGCATTTACTTATGGATTTTCCGTTGCTCTCCATATCACATTGCTGCAAGTGGGCTGGAAAACGGATAAGCGCCTGACTGTAGGGAAGTACAGCAAGTGTGGCAAACCCGAGAAAATTATGATTCCATATACCAAGCAGGGCCATGAGCAATGGAATATTTTTTCGCAGATCCGACTCTTCTGCGGCAATATCCATAGCATTGGCGCCCCTCAGAAGTTCCAGGAAGCCTTCATAGCCAAGGACAAACCCCAGTGTCACCCCGCCAACCATGGATGTGGCTGAATACCTGCCGCCTATATAATCATACATATGAAACGATGCCAGATACTTCGTCGGGTCGTCCATGGGACTTCCCTCGCCTGTCACAGATAGTATATGCTTGCCGGGATCCAGCCCTTCTGCAATAAATCGCTGACGAATAAGCCCTTCGTTCGTCAGGGTTTCAAGCGTGCTGCCACTTTTTGAAACAACATTAACCAGAGTTCTGGACAAATCTATACCAGCCAGCACTTCCGCTGCGTCATCGGGATCAACATTGGCAATAAAACATGCATCACGTCCCTGGCGGCAAAATCGTTTCAAACCATGATACAAAGCGCGCGGCCCCAGATCTGAGCCCCCAATGCCTACCTGGATCATTGTTGAAAAGTTCTTACCCTGCTCATTGGTCAATATGCCGTTATCAAGATCAGCAAGAAAAGTTTTGAGCCTGGCCAGTTGAACCAAGGCTTGGGCTGTTGCCTGGGGTTCACACGGGGAATCAGAAAAAACATCCCGACAGGCAGTATGCAACACCTGCCGATCTTCACTTTCATGGCCAATGATCGTGTTGAGCACCTCTCCTGACTTCATGGCCTTGAATTTCTTTACCGCCTCAGCTTCGTCGGCAAGCTCCTGCAAAGCGGTTAAAACCTGTTCGTCAATTCGCTGGGTGGCATAGAGTAAGTCAAAATCACAGGAAGATGCCTGATAGCCGGAGATACGCTCAGGCGGAAGAGCGCCGCGTCCGGCAAGAGAATATGGCGTGGCAGCGAGTTTTCGCAACGTTTGAACAGATTGCAGGTTCGCAAAATCTTTAAACTCCATCACGCCTCCCAAGATAACAAAAAATGCTAAAACCTGGCCAGAGTTTTCAATTTCCTGATTTCTGCAGCATAATTATCCTTGCCATAAATAGCTGATCCGGCGACAAAAATATTGGCACCTGCCGCCGCTACCCGGGCAATAGTTGTCGGGCTGATGCCGCCATCTATTTCAATACCTGCTTCGGGATTCACCGTATCGAGCATTGCCCTGAGCAAGCGGGTTTTTTCCACTGTCGATTCAATAAATGACTGACCGCCAAACCCCGGATTAACACTCATCAACATAACCAGGTCAAGCTCATCCAGTACGTATTCAAGTGTTGAAAGTGGCGTAGCCGGATTAAGCACAGCTCCTGCCTTTTTGCCAAGATCCTTGATATAACTCAATGTACGATGGAGATGGATACAGGCTTCAACATGAACAGTTATCCAGTCAGCCCCGGCATCCGCAAAATCCTGCAAATACCGATCTGGTTCCGTGATCATCAAATGAACATCCACAGGCAGATCCGTAACCTGCCGCACAGCCTTGACCACCAGGGGACCAATGGTAATATTTGGCACAAAATGGCCATCCATGACATCAACATGGATAACCTCAGCTCCTGCCTCTTCAACAGCCCGAATTTCTTCACCAAGACGTGAAAAATCAGCAGACAGTATAGAGGGTGCTATCATCATTTTTTTCATTGAACAAAGTTCCACATTGGAATTTCAGGGACAATATATGGCCGATTAAACCGACATAATTAATATACTCCGGCCGCAGACAAGTTGCACGGAGAATCAGGAAATACGTTCATACTGCTGCCCCGGCAGCTGACGGATCAAACCTTTGAGTTCGAGCTGTAAAACCAGATTTTGCAGAGTTCCAGGTTGCAGCTTGCTTTTTACACGTAAATCATCAATATCAATGGGATAGACATCTATCAGGCTCATGAGCAACTCTTCCTTTTCCGATAAGTTATCAGGAACTCTGCCGGACGTCAGGACCGGACCGGGGGAAATTTCGGGACCTCCAAACGCAAGTTCCCGAACTACATCGTCAACCGACTGGACAAGTGTTGCCCCCTGCTGAAGAAGATAATGTGTTCCTTCACTTTTGACCGAATCCACCCTGCCGGGTACAGCAAAAACCTCGCGCCCCTGATTAAGAGCCAGACTGGCGGTGATAAGAGATCCCGA
>QNYF01000114.1 GCA_003978695.1 Desulfobulbus sp.
ATTTATGTGAAGATTCTGGTGCAGATTCCAAAAGAGCTTACTGATAAGCAGAAAAAAGCAGTTGAGAAACTTGCAGAGCTTGGCTTGTAGCAAAAGGCGGGATAATGAAGAAAAAAACCTCCCGAAGGGTGTACCCTTCGGAAGGCTTTTTTTTATGGAGTTTTGTTTGTGTAGGCTTATTTGTAACTATTCAGTTAGCACCAAGATTTTGGCATAACGTGTGGCCTGTAACTATTCAGATGTGCCCCATATTGTAGCAAGCAGGCCAACGAACTATAACAGCGAAGCGGTGTCACCGCCTATGTGAGGCGGCCTGATTGTTGCAGGTAAGCCACGACTCCGAGATGGGGTGCTGAATAGTTACACTTATTTTTTCTTTTTCATCCTGGCCCAGGAATCTCGCAGAGTAACGATACGGTTGAAAACCGGGTTTTCTTTGCTGGAGTCTTTGCTGTCCAGACAAAAATACCCCTGACGTTCGAACTGAAATCTGTCGTCAGGAGTTGCATCTGCAAGAGATGGTTCAAGAATGCTGTCGTGCAGGGATTGTAGAGATTCGGGGTTTAAGAATTCTTTAAAATCTTTATCTTTGTCCATATCCGGATTTTCGGCTGTAAACAGACGATCATAAAGTCGCACCTGGGTGCGAATACCGTGCCTGGCAGATACCCAGTGAATGGTTCCCTTGACTTTACGTCCATCAGGTGCAGACCCGCCCCGGGTATCGGGATCATACGTACAGCGCAGTTCAATGACTTTGCCGGTATCATCCTTAATGACTTCCTGACAGGTCACAAGATAGGCGTAGCGCAGGCGCACTTCCCGGCCAACTGAGAGCCTGAAGAATTTTCTCGGCGCATCTTCCATGAAATCTGTTTCTTCAACGTAAATCTCCCGGCAAAAAGGAAGTGGGCGTGTTCCCATTTCCGGTTTCTGCGGATGATTCTGGGCAATAAGTTCTTCTTCTTTGTCTTCAGGGTAATTGGTGATAACGACCTTAAGGGGTCGTAATACGGCAAGAACTCTGGGTGCATGCTCATTTAAGTCATCTCTGACAGCATTCTCAAGTACCCCCATATCTATCCAGGAATCACGTTTACCCATGCCGATGATGTCGCAGAAATTCTTGATTGAAGCAGGAGTGTACCCCCGGCGGCGCAGTCCGGAAATGGTCAACATTCGTGGGTCATCCCAGCCTTGCACGTGATTGTTGTCAACAAGCTGCAGCAGTTTGCGCTTGCTCATCACCGTATAGTTGATATTCAGGCGGGCAAACTCGTATTGGCGGGGATGACAGGGTGTTTTGAGTGTGTCCAGTACCCAGTCGTACAGGGGACGATTATTCTCAAATTCCAGTGTGCAGAGCGAATGGGTGATTCCTTCGATCATGTCAGAGAGACAGTGGCAGAAATCATACATTGGATAAATGCACCACTTATCACCAGTTCGGTGATGGCTGGTTTTCATTATGCGGTAAATGACCGGGTCACGCATGAGGATGTTTGGCGAGGCCATGTCAATTTTTGCCCGCAGGGCACAGGTGCCTTCAGGAAGCTCGCCGTTTTTCATCTGGGAAAAAAGAGCAAGATTTTCTTCCACAGTGCGATCCCGGTAGGGACTGTTCTTTCCCGGCTCAGTGAGCGTACCACGGTAATCTCTCATCTCTTCGGAATCCAGGTGACAGACATATGCCTTGCCGAGCTGTATCAGTTGGACGGCAAAATCATGTAGCTGGTCGAAGTAATCGGAGGCATAATAGAGATGCTCACCCCAGCTAAACCCCAGCCAGCGGACATCATTTTTAATGGCCTCAACATACTCTGTGGACTCTTTGCCAGGATTGGTGTCATCAAAACGGAGATGGCAGACCGAGTCGTTTTCTCTGGCGATTCCAAAGTTCAGGCAGATGGATTTTGCATGGCCTATATGAAGGAATCCGTTTGGTTCCGGTGGAAACCTGGTGACAATTCTTTTATGCTTGCCGGATTTCAGGTCCCGGGCAATAATCTGTCGTATAAAATCTAGAGGTTTTTCCGTCGAATTTTCAGTAGACATATGAGTAGCTGGTTTTCTGATTAAAAGAAAAGAACACGGTTGGTTTACATAAACAACAGTCTTTATTCATAGAGCCTGTCAATATTTGCAAGGCGCTGCATAACCCGCTCTTTGCCAAGGGCCATTAAAATGTCAAACATTCCCGGTCCTGCCAACTGGCCGGTGAGCACCGTGCGCATGCCGTTTATTAAAATACCTGGCTTTATCTGAAGCTCATCGGCAAGAGCTCGGGACGCTGCTTCGGTTGTCTCCTTGGAAAACTCGTCAAGAGCCGCAAAGCGTTCAGCAAGCAAAGGGAGCCATTTTTTCAGATCCGGATGCTTGAGAATATTCTTTTTCAGTGGTTTTGCCTCAACCTGGTAGTCTTCAGCAAAATAGGCTCTGCCAAGGGTGGCAAAATCGCAGATGGTGTGGAACCTGTCCCGAATGAGATCAAGGGTCGTTAAAAACCAGTCACGTTTATCTCGCTCATAAGATTCATCCCAGATATTTTGGGCAAGAAAGTCCTGTTTGACCAGTTCAGCCAGTTGTTCAAGTTCCATTGTCCGCAGATACTGCTCGTTAATGGAGATCAGCTTGGGGTCGGTGAAAAATTTTGCGTTCCCTTTCTGATAGTTGAAAACGGAATTCACCTTGCCAATGCGTTCAAGCGTGAAGGCCTCAATAAGCTCGTCTCGGCTGAAAATTTCCTGGTCTGTACCCGGATTCCAGCCGAGAAGGGCCAGGAAATTGCATAACGCCCAGGGGATAAATCCTTTTTCCCGATAAAATTGAACGGCGACAATCTCTCCGTGGCTGCGTTTTGAGATTTTTCGTTTCTGCAGGTCCAGTGTCAGCGGCATGTGTGCGAAAACAGGAACCCTGGCATCAAGTGCCTGATAGAGCAAAACCTGGCGGGTGGTGTTGCTCATGTGATCCTGACCTCGAATGATGTGGGAGATACGATCACGGATATCATCCACCACATTGCAGAGCAGGTACAGCGGCTTGCCATTTGAGCGAACAATAACAAAATCTTCAATGTCGTCATAGCTGCGTTCAATGGTGCCAAGGACCTTGTCCTCATAGGCAACTTTTCCGTCAATCTGCGGCACTTTAAACCGGATGACAAAAGGGATTCCCTGTTTCTCTTTCTCAGCAATATCTTCCGGGGTGAGATTACGGCAGGTTCCATCGTAGCGGACATCTTTTTTGGCAGCCATTGCAGCTTCTCTTTTGTTGTCCAGCTCCTCTTTGCTGCAAAAGCATTTATAGGCGTGACCGGAATCAAGCAGTTGCTTTGCTGCCCGGTTATGATCATCAGAAAATTCAGTCTGAAAATAAGGGCCTTCGTCCCAGTCAAGACCCAGCCAGGTCATGCCGTCAATAATGCCTTCAATGGACTCCTGGGTTGATCGTTCTGCGTCGGTATCTTCAATGCGCAAAATGAGTTTCCCCCCATTTTTTCTGGCCCACAACCAGTTCAGCAGGGCTGTTCGGGCACCTCCGATATGCAGGTAACCTGTGGGGCTTGGTGGAAAACGGACTCGAACCTCTGTCATGGTGTGCTCCTTCTTCATGTAAAAAAATCAGACAAACGGGCAGGACAGGTTTGCCGCGCTGCTGACTTTTGTATTGTCTGCAGTTTGCAATGGGGGTATACTGCTTTCTTTGCAATGAAAAATCAACATATTTTCTGTTTTTGAATCAGCTCGCAAGGGGAAATTATGAAGGTATTGATCAGTGATAATCTTGCACCCATAGGTGAGGAAATTCTTAAAAAAGCCGGTTTGGAAGTGGATGTTAATACCGGTCTGCCCCCAGAAGAACTTAAAGCCATAATTCCTGATTATGATGGACTGGTGATTCGCAGCGCTACAAAGGTGCGGGAAGATATCATCGAAGCCGCCACAAAACTTAAAGTAGTGGGACGTGCCGGTATTGGTCTTGATAATGTCGATATCCCGGCTGCCAGCGAGAAGGGTATTGTGGTCATGAATGCCCCGGATGGCAACGCCACCACAGCTGCTGAGCATGCGATAACGATGATGATGTCGCTTGCCAGAAACATCCCCCAGGCAACAGCTTCGATGAAAGCAGGTAAATGGGAGAAAAAGAATTTTATGGGCAGGGAGGTCACCGGCAAGACTCTTGGTATTGTCGGTATCGGCCGCATCGGCTCCATTGTTGCCAACCGGGTTCAGGGTCTGCAGATGAAGGTTATCGCCTATGATCCCTTTATGCCCGAGGAGCTCGTTCAAAAACTCGGTGTTGAAAGAGTCGAGCTGCTGGAACTTGCCCAACG
Source organism: Desulfobulbus sp. (assembly GCA_003978695.1). Taxonomy (GTDB): domain Bacteria; phylum Desulfobacterota; class Desulfobulbia; order Desulfobulbales; family Desulfobulbaceae; genus Desulfobulbus_C. Next base: position 4,340 of record QNYF01000114.1, read on the forward strand.
ATCTGATTTTATTTCCGTTCACACTCCACTCACCAAGGATACTCATCATCTGTTGTCCACTGATTTTTTTGCCAATATGAAAAAAGACGCCATGTTCATCGATTGCGCCCGGGGAGGTGTTCTTGATGAGGAGGCATTGTATGAGGCTCTTAAGGAAGGACGCATAGCCGGAGCCGCTCTTGACGTGTTTGAAAAAGAACCCACGACTCTGGAAGGAACTCCGCTGCTCAGCCTGGATAGTTTTATTTGTACACCTCATCTTGGCGCATCCACCACAGAGGCCCAGGAGAATGTTGCCTCTGCCATTGCCGAACAGATGGCAGATTATCTGCTGAAAGGCGCAGTTCGCAATGCGGTCAATGTGCCGTCGGTAAGTGATGAGGTACTGGCCAAGATAGGGCCATATATCACTTTGGGAGAAATGCTTGGTTCTCTGCACATGCAGATTGCCAGGGGCAGCGTCGAGGAGGTAAATCTTGAGTTCAGCGGTGAGCTCGCCGACCAGGATACCGGTCCTGTTGCTGTTGCCTTCTTAAAAGGGTTGTTCACGCCAATTCTTCAGGACGCTGTTAACTTTGTCAATGCCCCGCTTATTGCAAAAGAGCGTGGTATTAAAGTGGTGGAGGCAAAAACACAGCAGAGTTCGGATTTTACGAATTTGGTCCGGATCACCGTGAAAACCAATGAGGGGAGTAATATGCTTGCCGGAACAGTGTTTGGCAAGCAGGAACCACGACTGGTCCGGTTGAATTCATTCTGTCTTGAAGCACTTCCTGCCGGTCCCATGCTGCTGGTCTATAATAAAAATGTACCGGGTGTGATCGGTGCATTGGGAACAACCCTTGGCGAGGGGGGAGTGAATATCTCCCGGATGACAGTGGGGAGGCAGCAGGTTTCGGAGCAAAATATTATTCTGCTTAATACCGATACTCAGGTTCCCCCGGAACTGCTCTCTCAAGTCACGCAACTCGATCATATTGATAGCGCCATGGCCTTACAGCTGCCCGTGCATGCCGCTTAAATAACGATATTCTTAACTATTCAGGTGGGTGCGAAAATTTTGCAGAACCACCTACTGTAACTGTTAAGGAGTGCCTTAGATTCGTTCATTTAAGACTGTGAAGCGTACTTGTGCTACTCGAGCAGGCTTAAATGGACGAAGAGGTAAGCATAGACTCCGTGAGGTGCTCCTGAATAGTTACCGATATTCAAACGAAGGGTTTGAAAGTCCATCTTAAAAAAAACTACCAGAGCTAGAGTATGAGTGAACAAAAAACCGACTGCGGCTGCCCGGAGGGAAGGGTAAAAAATGATGAAGGAAAATGCGTTATGCCGGCTGTCTCTTTTATCACCTTTATCCTGTCGCTTAATACCACGGCCCTGTTTCATCTGGGTGAGCTGGCCCATCCGGAAACCGGAAAAAAAATTCTTGACCTTGAACTTGCAAAGCACACCATCGACACTCTGGCAATGCTGGCAGAAAAAACCGATGGCAACCTTGATGAACAGGAGAACGAACTGCTCACAAAGGTTTTGTATGAATTGAAAATGCGTTTTATTAAGGTCTCGGAAGCAGCTCTATAAGGACTATACGTCAATGGCTGAGCAGTACCGTCTCCTTGCCCCTGCCAAAATAAATCTCTATTTACGCATTATAGGACGCAGGCCTGACGGGTATCATGAGTTGCGTACACTCATGCAGAAACTGGCCTTGTTTGACATCCTGACATTCACCCTTTTGCCTGACAAGGGTGTGCGGTTGAATTGTCGTCAAAACGGGTTGCCTGAAGATGAAAAAAATATCGTTTATCAGGCCGCCAGACTTTTTTTTGAACATACAGGGAAGAAGGGTCAGGGAATAGAGATAACCCTGGAAAAAAATATTCCCGTGGCAGCCGGTCTTGGTGGAGGGTCCAGTGATGCAGCAGCTGCTCTTCTGGCTCTGAATCACCTGTTTGAAACCGGTTGTACGGTAGATGAGCTTGCAGCTCTTGGTGTGAGGCTGGGTGCTGATGTCCCGTTGTTCATTTATGATTTTCCGGCAGCCTGGGCCACCGGTATTGGTGAACAACTGACACCAGCCATCCCGTTGACAGCGTATGTGATTGTGTTGGCAAATCCGGGGATTTCTGTGTCAACAAAATGGGCCTACGATACTTTTGCGTTGACATCAGAGAAAAATATTTTTAACCTATATAGTTCGCAAAAAGAAAATCAGGATTCTTCAGCCGATGTGCCCTTTGTGGTACGTCCTTTTTCTCCGGAGGAACTGGCGAATGATCTTGAGAGAGTGACGTCTGAAAAGTTTAGTGTTATCAAGATGATAAAGGAAGAAATGGTTGCTGGCGGAGCAGCCGGAACTCTGATGTCCGGGTCCGGGCCAACAGTATTTGGCCTGTTTCCCAAAGAGAACCCTGAACAGGCAAAAGCGTGTTGCAGGAAATTGATGCACGAATATGATCAAGTGTATTTAGTTAATCCTCTTACC
>QNYF01000102.1 GCA_003978695.1 Desulfobulbus sp.
ACAAACTTCATATACGCCGCCGCCGCTCCCGCAGCAACGAAACACTGGACTGGGCTCTGGAGCTTCTCAAACCCCGTCTCCGCCAGCTGGTCAAGAACAAATCCAAACCTGATCAAGACCCGAGCCGCACAGCCGGAGAAATTGTTGAATCCCTGCTTGTCAGCAGGCAGTAATCCGGCCTGCCAACGTTGCACAACTCCACGGTCCTGTTCCCGTATACCTCCTGCCTGATACTTTAACGGTAAAGTTACTCCGGTTTTTTGTTTTTTCGAGCGGATATGCGAGTAGCCAACTACTTTAATTGACTCGTAATATTACCGGATATGCTGAGAAAACTCTCTTGGTGGGACCAGATATCATGTTGAGTTCACATTTAAATTTTTCCTTATGGACATGGCCGGAAAAGTGGTTACAGGTCTTAGAGCAATTGAGAATGGGCGCTCAGCACCATGCCCATTGTACATTTCACAAAATAGCATTGTAACTGTTCAGGACGGTGGTTCTGCAAGTTTTTCGCACCCGCCTGAAGAAGTTACACAGCATTTTTGCATTTGTCCTTTTTATCACCAGCAATGTTTACCTGGGTATTTATGGATATGGAATGATCAACAAATGATCACCAATACTTCTATCTCTTGTTTTAGCAAGTGAGACAGTTCCATAGCCCCATACCCGTTTCGCCTTATTTAAAGTTAGCAACAAAAGCGCTATCAGGGAGCAGTAATGAGTTTTAAACAATTTGAATTCAAATCACAGATTACAACAAATATCAATAGCTGTGGTTACGAACACCCGACCCCTATCCAGGAACAGGCAATTCCAAGAATATTGGCGGGAAAAGATCTCCTGGGTCTTGCCCAGACCGGAACAGGAAAAACCGCAGCTTTTGCCCTGCCCATCATCGAAGAACTTACCAATTCACCTCGTGGCAAAGTCCGTGTCCTGGTGGTAGCTCCAACCAGAGAGCTTGCAGAGCAGATCAACGAGAGTTTCAGGGAACTGGCGGAAGGGACAGGCCTGCGAACAGTTGCCGTCTATGGCGGCGTTGGAAAAAAACCTCAACTGGACGCATTTAAACGCGGAGTTGACATCGTCATTGCCTGCCCGGGCCGTCTTCTTGATCACCTGAATAATCATGGTCTGAAACTCGACAAGGTAACAACGCTTGTGCTTGACGAGGCTGATCAGATGTTTGATATGGGGTTCTTTCCTGATATCCGCCGCATTCTCAAACATCTGCCCCAAAAACGCCAGACTCTGCTTTTTTCCGCAACAATGCCGGCTGATATCAAAAAACTTGCGGATGAGACACTCACCAATCCTGAGGAAATTCGTATCAAACTTGAGCAACCACTGGATTTAATCAGCCAGGCTCTCTATCCTGTGTCCAAGAGACAAAAATCGGCCCTTCTTCTGCATATCCTCAAACACAACCCGGTAGACGGATCGACCCTGATCTTTACCCGCACTAAATATGGCGCCAAAAACCTGGCAAAAAAACTGCTTAAGGCCAAATTTTCTGCAACGGCCCTACAGGGAAACATGTCACAGAATCAGCGTAAGAAAGCTCTCAACGGGTTTCGGGACGGCACCTTCTCTATATTGGTGGCAACAGACATTGCAGCCCGTGGAATTGATGTTTCACTGGTGGCGCAGGTAGTGAATTTTGACCTGCCCTCAACCGCTGAAGCCTATACTCATCGGATTGGCCGAACAGGCCGGGCCAGGCGCAGCGGCCGCGCAGTAAGCTTCATCTGTTTTGATGACAAAGCCATGGTCAAAGCCATTGAAAAACTCCAGGGGAGATCAATCGAAAAAGTGACCGTAGACGGGTTTGCCATGGCAACAAAAACAGAAGCACCTCAAAAGCAGCAACGTCGACCGGCCAGTAAACGATCCAAAACCCACCAGCCAGGGCAACAAAAAAACCGCTCAGGTAACAAAAGCAAAGCGAAAAGAAAACCTACTCCAGGTAAATCCAGGAATGTTTTCGGGGTTGGTTAACAAAAACGGTAACTATTCAGGAGCAGTACGGTGGTTCTGCAGGTTTTTCGCACCCACCTGAATAGTTACACAAAAATAAGGGACATCTCGGTCGTTTACACCGACAGACAGGGTATGCCCCATGCTGGTGTTTTGCGTAAAGATTGTACTTTCCTGATGAGGAATTGAACCAGCGTAAAACACAATTCGACACGCATTACTCAGAGTGCTTTCTAAGCAGAAGCGGCATATAGAGAGGCCAGAATGGTTTCTGAATCGAAGCGTAGACTCCCTGCATCATGTTCCGCCACGGATCAGGCACTGGAACATCAACATCCAACCACCTGATATTGTTTTCGCACTTGCTCAAATCGCTGTCGCTGTAGAAGATCACATAGTCATCGCTGCGGGAAAGGGCCATATTCAATCGGGACTCGACCTCGGCCGGGTGGCAGGCGTTGGCCATATCGTAATCATCCTCATAGGGGGTCAGGCCGTAATCGCTGACCATGAACCCGACTCCCACATCATTACTCCACGAAGGCCGGTCGGCTGCAGGCACAAACCAGCGATAGCCGGCATCAAGATCGTTATTGTAGGCATCACTGACTATGTCGTACTTTCGCCACTGGTAGGCATTCTGGAACTGTTGTTGAGTATGGTACCGGTAAAATTCTCCCAGATCATGCAGCCTGGCAGCTCCATGGATTCCCTGCTTAAACCCCAGAAACATCGCTCCCTTGTATTCGTTTGTTTCAAAAACACTGTTTGGTTTGATGTTATGGCCATCGATATTCGTTTTTGGGTGGGCCGTTGCCGGGCCGTGCATGACAAGCAGGGTGATTGCCGGAAATTCAGCTTCCATGGCCTCCATTATGTCTTTAAAACGCGACGCTACCTTGTCCATATGCTCCATGAAACTGTGATCTGGGTTGCGGTAGGAACAGTTTTCCGATTCCTCTTCTTTTACACCATTTATATAACAAGTGTAATCCACCCAGTCCCCCCTGTTTTCATGGCTTTCACGGATTTCCCAGTCTTCATAATTTTCCGGATGGGCCTGCACATCTGCCCTTTTCGGAAACCGAAAATTGGACATATAGTTTGCGTGTAGATGCCGCCCGTTGGCATAGGCTTCGTCATCAAACAGGATACCCTTAAATCCAAGTTTTTTGGCAGCACGGGCAACAGCGGCAAAATTGCGGGTTGTCCTCGCCCAGACGGCATCGTCCCAGAAGTTGCCGGGAAAATCCAGATCTATAACCAGAAAATTCTCAGTTTTGCGGGTAAAAAGGCCCTGCAGGGATTTCACCTCTTCCCAGACCCGTTCATAGGTCACATTATTATCCTGCTTGTCTGCGCTCATCACATAGCTGGTGTACACATTGCCCACAACAGAAAAGCCGGAATAAGGAAGATTCTCAATTTCCTGATGATGGGCTGACAAGTAGGGCGGCATGGAGTAATACCAGCCCAGGTAGCCATCGAGAAAAATCAAATGTTTTTCAGCAAAAGCAGAAGATGCCATAAGCAGAAAGACAACAAGCAGAGCAGGGAGTGCAAAAGATGTTTGAGTTCGCATGATTATCGAAGGTAAAATTGACAGTATAAAGAGTATCATTTCACTGTATACTCTTTGACTCCAGGTGTTCGTGCAAAGTAATGATACATTGCAAAATAAACGCCATGCTGCAGATAAAAAAACGGATCACAGGAAAACCGGTTGACCAGACGGATGAATAATTACATTCCAGACTTCATGCCTGTCGGATTTTGTTACACTCTACCCGATCTTCGCTGGTGACACAGAGATTATTACGGCTCATTTTGCAGGGTTATCAAATGTTGCCGCTTCGGATTGTTTTGTGATCATGACAAATATGCCGCATCCTGCTATGGTGGAATGCAGGTAATTATATCTTTTTTCCATCTTCAAGATCATTGTATAGACGTAATCCATGAGCAGACGACACCCTGATCACATAAAATGGCAGGAGCAGGAACTCGCCAGAGTACTCGATCGTTTTCCTGAACGCAAAGACCCGTTTACCTGCCACGGCGGCCGTGAGGTGGAGCGGCTTGCCCTGCCTGACAGCATAGACGATCATTATCTTGATGATCTTGGTTTTCCCGGACGCTTTCCCTATACCAGGGGAGTGCAGCCAACCATGTACCGGGGCAGGTTATGGACCATGCGCCAGTATGCCGGATTTTCCACGGCTGCCGCCTCAAACGAGCGCTACCGTTACCTGCTTGATCAGGGCCAGACCGGGTTATCAGTGGCCTTTGACCTGCCCACCCAGATCGGCTATGACTCTGATGATGCCATGTCGCTGGGTGAAGTTGGCAAGGTGGGCGTGGCCATAGACACCCTGGCCGACATGGAAGTTTTATTTGACCGGATTCCGCTGGATAAAATCTCCACATCCATGACCATCAACTCACCTGCCATGGTGCTTTTGGCCATGTACATTGCGGTGGCGGAAAAACAGGGCGTGAGTGCTGATAAAATCATGGGCACCATTCAAAATGATATCTTAAAGGAATACGTCGCCCGTGGCACCTATATCTTTCCGCCCCGTCCCTCCTTGCGGCTGATCACCAATACCTTTCAGTGGTGCGCTGCCAATGCCCCCAAATTCAACACCATTTCCATTTCCGGCTACCATATCCGTGAGGCCGGTTCCACCGCCAGCCAGGAAGTGGCCTTTACCCTGGCAAACGGTCTCGCTTATGTTCAGGCTGCGCTTGAGGCGGGACTTGAACTCGATGTGTTTGCCCCAAGGCTGGCCTTTTTCTTTAACGCTTCCTCCAACCTGCTGGAAGAAGTCGCCAAATTCCGGGCTGCCCGGCGTCTCTGGGCACGTCTTATGCGGGAACGCTTTGGCGCGGAAAAACCGGCGACCACCATGCTCCGGTTCCATACCCAGACGGCAGGCAACACCCTGACTGCCCAGCAGGTGGATAACAACATTGTCCGGGTCACCATCCAGGCGCTGGCAGCCGTGCTTGGCGGCACCCAGTCACTGCACACCAATTCCCGGGACGAAGCGCTGTCGCTGCCCACGGAAGATTCTGTTCGCACCGCCCTGCGCACCCAGCAGGTCATTGCCCATGAGTCAGGGGTCGCAGACACAGTTGATCCGCTGGCTGGCTCCTATTATATTGAGAACCTCACCAATGCCCTGGAGCAGGAGGCGCGGGACCTGATCAATCAGGTGGAGAGTTTCGGCGGTGTGGTCAGCTGCATTGAAAACGGTTTTATTGCCGGTCAGATTGAGGATTCTGCCTACCAGTACCAGAGAGAAATTGAATCAGGTGAACGGGTTATTGTCGGGGTCAATGAGTTCCAGGTCGAAGAAGACGTCTCTGTGCCGATGCTGCGGGTTAATCCGGCAGTGGAAGATGAGCAGGTTGCCCGGCTTGCACGCATCAAAAAGCAACGGGATCAGCACGCTGCAGATCGCTGCCTTGCCGAACTGCGCAACGCCGCAAAGAGTGACCATACCAACCTGATGGAACCAGTGCTTGATGCTGTCCGCACCTATTGCTCGCTGGGCGAGATCTGCAACGTGCTGCGAGATGTCTTTGGCGAGTACCGGGGACGGCAGTGGTAGCCGCTGTTACCTTTCGCCCGGCCACCCTGGAGGACATCCCTCTGCTTGCCGGCCATCACCGCATGATGTTTGAGGAGATGCGCGCCCTCAACGACACGATTGCTCCCGCTGATTCCTGCTGCTGTCCGGGGCAGAGCATTACCGGATCAGCACATTCTCCTGCACAATCCCTCTCGGCACCTGTCCCTGATTTTGACAAACTTGAAGCCTCGATGCGGAAAAAGCTTTCCCTGCAGATGGCTGATGGCTCCTGTATTGCCTGGATTGCCGAGAGCGACAGGCCAGTGGCCAGTGGTGGCGTCTCAATGATATCGACGGTGCCAGTGCCGGAAGACCCAACCCTGGAAATTGCTTTCCTGCACAGTGTGTTTACCGAAAAAAAGATGCGCAATCAGGGGATTGCCTCAGCAATCCTTGACAGGCTGCTTGACCATTGCCGGCAAAAAGGAATCAAAAGAGTGCAACTCAATGCCAGTGAAGCCGGGCGTCGTGTCTACCGGAAAAAAGGGTTTCAAGCACTTGACGGCGTGATGCTCTGCTGGCTGTAATGTCTTATTTATTCAGGGAATATTAACAATATGAGTAGCCTGACCCTGGTTTTCGGAACGCTGCTATATGCCGGAATTAAACTCTGCGGCTATGCTCTTTTTGCAAAGGTTCTGAATCGCCTGTTTTCCCGCAGCCGGAATATCTGGAAAATAGGTGTTGTCAGAACCCTTCTTGGGGTTGTGCTGGGTCTTGCCCACAATGCTTTTTTTCTGAACTTTTTCAAGGTAAGCATGGGCCGGGCTCCATTGGGAGGAGAAGATACCTGGTTATACTTTCTTTTTCTTGTCATCCTCCGCATACTGGAATGGGGGCTGATAATTTACTGGTTTTATGATAAAGATTTCCAGCAGAAAAAACCTGTTTTCACCGGCATCATATTGGGTATACTCTGGTCGTTTGTTCTCGACATCCC
>QNYF01000165.1 GCA_003978695.1 Desulfobulbus sp.
GAATTACGCAACATGATTGAACGGCTGGTCATAATGACTCCTGAGTCCAATATCACCGCAGCTGACGTGACACCTTTCTTAAACCCCAACAGGACACCGCTCCCCATTGCGGCAACGAGCGAGCTGTATGCGCACCTGCAATTTAAAGATGCGCGTAAACAGTTTGAACATGATTATCTGAAAAGAAAACTTGAAGAATGCAAGGGCAATGTCTCCCAGACCGCTGAAAAAATTGGCTTGGAACGCAGCCATCTCCATAAAAAAGTCAAGGCGTTGGGAATTGTTCTAAAATAATACGGTAACTATTCAGCAGCACCCACATTGCGGCCGATCAGGCCGCCTCGAGTAGCACCAGTACGCTTCGACGGCCTGCTTGACCACACTGCTGGCCCTGCTGAACAGTTACAGTTCCCTGCTAATGGACGCATCCAGCATTACGCTGAATAGTTATATAATAAGAGACGATCACTGTATCCAGTTTCACCAAGGAGTCCACTATGGTTTTTCCAGAATACCGACCTCGCCGAATGCGGCAGACAGAAACTTTTCGTACCATGATTCGGGAGACAAGCCTGTCTCCGGGGCAAATGGTATATCCGTTATTTGTCATGCCCGGCAAGGGAAAACGGGAAGAAGTACCTTCGATGCCCGGTGTTTTCCGGCTATCTGTTGATCAACTCAAAAAGGAGGCTCAATCCTGTCTGGAAGTTGGTGTACGCTCCGTTATTCTCTTTGGTCTGCCCGAAAAAAAAGATGCCATGGGTTCCGGCGCTCATGCGCAGAACGGCATCGTCCAGCAGGCTATCAGAGAGTTGAAAAACAGTGCACCGGACATGACAGTGATAACAGATGTCTGTTTATGTGAATATACTGATCACGGTCATTGCGGCTGTTTAAGTGGCAATGAGGTCGATAACGACACCACCTTGGAACTCCTGGCCCGAACGGCCCTGTCACACGCTCAGGCAGGGGCTGACATGGTTGCCCCCTCAGATATGATGGACGGCAGGGTCAGTGAGATTCGCTCGACTCTTGATGAAAATGACTTTCACATGATCCCTATCATGTCGTATGCCGTTAAATATGCATCGGCTTTTTACGGACCATTCAGGGATGCTGCCGACTGTGCACCGCAGTTCGGTGATCGCCGCAGCTACCAGATGGATCCCGCAAACAGCCGTGAGGCACTCCGGGAAGCAACCCTTGACGTGGATGAAGGTGCTGATATCCTCATGGTAAAACCGGCTGTGGCGTATCTTGACATCATCAGACAACTGCGTGACGAGTTTGACCTGCCAATTGCCGCCTATCATGTGAGTGGCGAGTACGCAATGATTAAAGCAGCTGCTGAAAAAGGCTGGATTGACGGCGACCGGGTTATGACAGAAACTCTCCTCTCAATACGACGGGCAGGGGCCGATATTATCCTGACCTATTTTGCCAAAGATATGGCAAAACTCCTCAACGGATAGAAAGTCCTTAACGACAAGCCCGGAAAACACCGCAGGCATCCATAAATGTAGTGATACATCGGTACAGCGTAGTAGTCTAGTGGTATTGCAATAATGCAGAAAACCAACTAACGGAGGGAAGCCATGACTAAACTATCTGAGATTGAAGGCATTGGGGAAGCGTTTTCGGCAAAACTCGCCACTGCAGGGATTTCTTCACAGGAAAATCTGCTCAAAACCTGCTGTACAAAAAAAGGCCGCAAGGAGATTGCGGAAAAATCAGGAATAGGGGAAAAACAGATTTTAAGTTGGGTAAACCGGGCAGATCTTTCAAGGGTTAAGGGGATCAGCACTCAATATGCCGACCTCCTCAAATACGCCGGGGTGGATACCGTGCCAGAGCTTGCACAGCGAAAACCTGAAAACCTCCAGCCTAAAATGGCCGAGGTCAACACCGCAAAAAAACTCGTCCGCAAGTTACCCACACTCAAACAGGTACAGGACTGGGTGGCACAGGCAAAAACATTGCCCCGGGTCATTACGCATTAAGCCAGAGTATTTCAGCACATACGCCCTGACATACAATTCAGCAGACCTTTTCAACCACGAAAAAAGTATTTCCTGTTCTCTGGTTGAAAGGGTCTGATTCCTTTTGGGCTGCTGTCAGGTGAGAGAAAAAATACGACATACCTCAAGTCCTGAATTATTACAATTCCTGTTATAAAATACTGCCTCCGCCCCGTACCATACTCAGCTCCAACCTACTTCGTCGAATCGCTCATCCGCCTGCAGCCGATCAAGTATTTCGATGTCGTTCCCCTTTTTACATATATGCAAAACCAATGTTACATGGCAGAGTCCAGTCTTCGGCTGGCGTGTCACACTGCGATTCCTGATGTGTACCCCTTCTTGCTGAAGCTGATCAGTTATTTCAGTGAGTAAATCAAGCCCCCCTGTCCACTTCAACCGTAGGGGGAAATAATGGTCGCTGCTGATGGGGAGATGATGAAGTGTGTACAATGCAATAAGCACCAAAAATGTCAAAACAACCGCAATGACATACTCACCCAGCCCTGTAGTTACCCCAATTGCCGAGACAACCCAGATGGAAGCCGCCGTTGTAAGACCACGCACAAAATTTTTGCTCTTGACAATCGTCCCGGCTCCGAGAAAGCCTATACCGGTAATTACCCCTGCAGCTGCTCGAGCCGGGTCCATGCGAATTGCCGATTCAGCACCCACATTAAATTCAAGAGAGAGCTTTTGAAATGCGACGATAATTGCGGCCGAGCCAAGACAAACCAGCGTGTTTGTTCGTAACCCGGCGGCTCGTCCTCTGGTTTGGCGCTCCATACCGACAAGACCTCCGAGGATCATGGCCACCAACAGACGCACTAAAAACGTTCCATCCCGGCTGACCATGTCAAAAAAAACATCCACAAAAACCTCCTGATTGTCATAACAGCCGTTGTCACTTGAAATGAGGAATACTACTGAGCAAGGTGAAACAACGCAGCCATTTAACTCACCGGATGAAGATCATTTGAGTAATTCACCTGCTCATCAACAAGTGAATATCTTTAGACGGCATCTTTCGCAGTTTATTTCATCAAAATTTTTCCCTGATTGTTCCTCATTTCCTCCTGCTCTATCCTCAGATATTCTTCTACCTATGCAGCATTATTCTTTCTCTGACCCATGGCATCTGCTCAAGCAACAGCACTATTCCTGCACCTGCTGCATCGGCTAGTAAATCGAAAAAAGAGACATCACGGCCCGGAATAAACGATTGGTGGAATTCATCTGTCATGCCGTAAAAAACACAGAACAGCAAAATCAACATCCGTGTTTTCCAGGGATTTCTATTGTGGAATGCGTGAGCGGGTACAGCATAGATTACAGTGGCCGCAAGCGTGCCGTAGGCCAGCATATGCAAACACTTATCCAGACCATATATTTGAGGAATTGCAAGGGTTGTACCGGACTGCTGAGAAAGAAAAAAAATGATTCCCATGACAAGCAGCATGGGCAAGGAACGAAATACGCTCATTTTTGTGCTCCGCTTCGGTATAACATAACTATTCAGGAGCACCTCAATAAGTTACACTGCAACAGGTAAACAAACTCGGGATACCCTCAAAGACTTCCATGCTCAGACGTTTTCTTCAGAGTCTGAGCGTACATGAACACGGTCAAGCAGGGCCTTGGAATATCGGTTCATTATGCGTCGTATGGCTGCATTAATCTGCTGTGTCGGCGCGTTGGCAAGCTCTGTTTCCTGGTTATCAGCATAATCGGTAATAAACAGTTTATGCTCTTTCACAGCAAAGGTATGGCTCCAGTTCACTTCTATAGTTTCCGGATTCTCATCAACAGGGGCAGCCAGCACCCTGCCGTTATCTGCTACCTGAACAGCGTCACTGTCTGATGCCTCAAGCACCCAGGCATCTCCATTTTCCTGACTGAAAAAAATAAAAACGCCCAGCTCTCGCAGAGTTGCCCTCCCTGCTTCAGCATCCTGCTGAATTTTTGTAATCTCTGCCAGTAGAGAAACTCGTAACTGGGCCATAGGAGAAGAAATTTTTCCCTCCTTCTGTAAGGGCAGACAACAGTTCTTATACTTTTTTCCTGATCCGCAGGGGCAGGATTCGTTACGACCTACTTTAGACATACTGATCTCTTAATGATTATATGTACAGAGAACATGTGCAAGAAGCGCTAACAGACCGTGAAACCGGCTCATCACAGGAACTCATATATGTTTAAACGTAAATAAAATTACGAACATTTTGAATAACCGCAGTCACGGCAGATTTCACACCCTTCCTCAAAAACCAGTTTACCTGTTTCGCACTCAGGACATTTGGAGGAGAATCCCTTATGAGTTCCAGCCATGAAAGATTTGAGCAATTTGCCAAGCTGGGCTGGCAAATCGAGCATATGACCGCTGGAACGGTCAAGCTGTTTGATCACCTCTTCCATGGGAATCTGGTACCGCAGTGCAAGGGAAACAAGACGACATGTGGTTGTCCACATGGTCGATTTATCTTTTAGATCAACGCGGTTATCAAAGGGGAACTTGGCAAAAACCTCCATTGGCGACTCATTGTCATCAAAGCAGACAATAAGATATATTGTGTTGCCGTTGGCATCTTTGAGTTTATAGCGCTTGGCGCTGAGAACTGAGGGGAGTTTCTTTTTCTGGACCAATCCCCGGGTGGAAACCGTTGCCTTGTCATCTTCTCCTGAACTCACGGTGTTAAGCACCTGAGAATCACGGGACCCGTCACGGTACACGGTAAGTCCTTTACAGCCAAGCTTGAAGGCAAGCAGGTATGACTTGCGCACATCTTCAGGAGTGGCAGTAGCGGGAAGATTAATTGTCTTGCTGATTGACGAATCCACTCCGCTTGCCTGCAATTCTCCCTGCATACGAATATGGTCATCAGGAGAAATATCCTGGGCCGTGCGGAAAATCTCCTGCCATTTAACAGGGATTTCCTCATGACCGACCACCGTACCGCTGACCGCCACATTTTCCATCAGCTCATCAGAATAAAAACCCTTGGCCCTGGCCACAGTTTCAAAATGCTTATTGACCATGAGAAAACGGTCGCCATCCATAACATTTTTTTCCATAACAATGGAAAAATAAGGCTCACAACCCGAGGCACAGTCTGCAATCATGGACACAGTACCGGTGGGCTGGATAGATGTCAGGGCAGCATTACGACGGGCGGGGTATTTGTTATATTTTGGATCATAGGCCGGAAACGGCCCTTTAAGGTCTGCCAGCATACAGGAAGCACCTTCTGCTTCATCACGTATAAACTGCATAACGCCAGCAGATGCTTTCCGCCCCTTCGGACTACCGTAAGGAATTTCAAGCTCAATGAGCATGTCGTGCATTCCCATGATACCAAGCCCGACTTTACGGGTTTTCTGGGTCATTTCTGCAATTTCAGGAATAGGAAACCTGTTGCAGTCAATAACGTTATCCAGAAACCGGACAGCAAGACGCACGGTATGGCCCAGGCGTTTAAAATCCACCTCACCTTCTTTCACATACTTCCCAAGATTAATTGAGCCGAGGTTGCAGGATTCATAGGGAAGCAACCACTGCTCACCACAGGGATTTGTTGCCTCAAATTCTCCAAGTTGCGGAGTAGAATTTGCCCGGTTGGCCGCATCAATAAACAGGACGCCCGGCTCGCCATTATGCCAGGCCAGATCAATAATTTTATCAAAAACTTCTTTTGCCCTAAGAGATGTGACACACTTGCCGTTGGATGGATCAACCAGATCATATTCCTGATCAGACTTTACCGCATCCATAAAGGCATCTGTGACAGCAACAGAAAAATTGAAATTGGTAAACTTTGTCTGGTCTTCTTTGGCAGATATAAAATCCAGTATATCAGGGTGGTCAACACGAAGGACGCCCATGTTGGCACCCCGGCGTTTGCCGCCCTGTTTTATTGTTTCTGTGGCTGCATCAAAAACAGCGGCAAAACTCAAGGGGCCGGAAGCCACCCCCTGGGTGGATTGCACAGCTGAATTTGTAGGACGCAGCCGGGAAAAGGAATACCCGGTGCCGCCACCTGTTTTATGGACCAGTGCGCCATTGCGGATGGAGGTGAAAATACCATCCATGGAATCCTCAATGGGAAGAACAAAGCAGGCGGAAAGCTGGCCAAGGTCTGTTCCCGCATTCATCAGGCAGGGAGAATTAGGCAGGAAATCGAGATGATAAATCATGTTAAAAAACCCGTCTTTGAGGCTTTCATAATCTTCCATCTCACTGTCAACTGCGGCAACTGCCTCAGAAACACGCCTGCATAGAGTTTCCCAATTCTCAAGCAGATTGCCCTCTCTGTCTTTTAAATAATACCGCCTTTCCAGTACTGTTTCCGCCGTGTCGGTTAATGCCTGTTTCGGCATATCCTTTGTCATCACTTCCCCCCTTGAAATATCTACTCATTCTCTCTGTCACTGGCTGCTCATGCATCATGAATACACACCATGTGACCGAGCGAACCTGTTTTTTATATATCACAACATATAGT
>QNYF01000170.1 GCA_003978695.1 Desulfobulbus sp.
ATCCGCCGAACATCGGGAATAAAGCCCATATCAAGCATCCGGTCAGCCTCATCTAAAACCATAATTCCAGCCTGATACAGCTGAACAACTCTTTTCGAGACAAAATCAAGCAGCCGACCTGGAGTTGCAACAACGATATCAACCGGTCTGCGGGCAAGATCCTGCATCTGTTTCTGGTAATCCGTGCCTCCGTAGACGGCTACTACCCGTAACGGTGTGTATTTACCGATTGCCCGGGCGTCCTTTGCTATCTGGATCACAAGCTCACGGGTAGGTGCAATGATAAGCGCCCTTGGGCAGCCGGGCTTTCTCTTTACCTGCCTGCCTTGCAGTAACCTGCTGAAAACTGCGGCCAGAAAAACCGCACTTTTTCCCATTCCCGTACTGGCCCGTCCTATCATATCTTTACCGGCAAGTGCCACAGGCAAAGATTCCTTCTGAATGGCGGTGCAATATTGAAAATCAAGATCAGCTATACCGTGCATCAGGGAGGGTGGAAGGGCAAAGTCATGAAATCTGGCCTTACCACTGACGGCTTTGACCGGAAACTGTGCCTTTGTCCATTGGGGTTTACGTTGGCGGGGCTTTTTAGCAGGTGATGTTTTTTCAGAACCACAGGGTTCCAGGGGGTTTTCCTGAACCGATTTACACTCACTTGAGATTACCGGTTCCCGCAAAATAATCTCTTCTCCTGACGTCTTTGCAGCTTGCCATTTTGCGTGGACCTTCCGTACTGTTTGCCTTTTTTTGGCCAGGCCAATGCGTACTTTTCTTGTCCTGTCAGGTTGTACAAATCTATTTCTCATTCATCCACTCGTAGTATTTACGTCAAAACCCGCATTTCAAATTTTTCATAATCCCAAGCCGTAACTGTTCAGCTGCACCCCATCTCGGAGTCGCGGCTTACCTGCGACAATCAGGCCGCCTCACATAGACGGTGACACCGCTTCGCTGTTATAGTTCGTTGGTCTGCTTGCCACAATATGGAGCACATCTAAACAGTTACAGACCACACGTTATGCCAAAGTCGTGGTGTTACCTGAATAGTTACCCCAAGCCTACATTTCCTGCAGCTTCAGATACAATTCACGCCCTATCCAGGCATCGGTTGCCGCATAACGAATCTGCGCCTGCGTAAGTCGCTCTTTAGCCCAGTTACTGGTTTGAGCTGACTTTGATATTCGAATACCCAGGGCAACTGCTGCCAGCCCGCGAAGACCATTATTTTTTATCCCCTTTTTCCGGGACAACCTGCCAAGGCCGACGAAACCTGCCGGGATAAAATCGGACAGCCGTTGCAATTCTTTCAGGTCATAGGCAAGAGAAACACCTGCCTTGGTTCGAGCAGGATCGGCAAGCAGCCCTGCCAGCTCTTCAGGGAGACCAAGAGATTTCAGCTGAAACAAATATACACACTCTTCAGTTGCAAGCTGCAACAGGGAAGGAAGATATTTTTGTCCCTTTTTAAAAGCGGGCCGGGTTTCAGTATCAAAACCATAGACTGATTCCTGCTGGAGCCTGCCAACCACCCGGTCAAGATCAGGCAGAGAAGAAACAACCTCCACCGGGCCCTCCCATTTGCGGATGGGAATCTCGTTAATCTCCTCTTTGCTCATGCGCCGCTCAAAACCCGGCCTCGCGTGTCGTTTATTCTTGTTCACCACATTTTTCTGTATATATTATATTTTGCCGGATGTCCTGGCCAGTTGCCAGGCCATCACCACCCCGGCTACGGCCCCAAAAAGATGCCCTTCCCAGGAGACTCCCGGCTGAAAGGGCATAACGCCGGATAAAAGCGTTGTTCCGTATAAAACTGCCACCACCAGAGCCACAATCATAGCCTGCCAGCGCCGTTCAAGCACTCCCGACACCAACATAAAGGTAATCAGACCAAACAACAGACCGCTGGCCCCTATATGTCGGGCGTCCCGGCCGAAAACCCACAACAGAACTCCGCCAATGAGGATAATTCCCGAAACAACAGTGGCACTGTCTGAACGTGACCCGGCCAGCAGCATCAATAAAATCACCAGGGGCACCGAATTTGCCACAATATGAGCGAGATTCTTGTGCAGGAATGTACTGGCAACAATCCCTGGAATCCCGCGAAAAGTCCGGGGAACCAGCCCCAGATGTTCCAGCGGCAAAAACTGATCAAGCAGGAAGACAAGCCAGATGGCTCCTACAAACAAAAAAATCCCCCACAGTTCCTGACGAATTTCATGAACATGATTTGCCATCGTATTGTTCATTGCGTTCTCTTTGCCTCCGCAAAAATACAAAAAAGTATCAGAGGGTTATTATCTGCAGCCTCTTGAATACAGCATAAACGACGTTTGGGAAAGCAGGAAATCAGGGTGCAACAGGTTGGCTATTTCCAAAACCATAGGTTCCCTTGCGAATATTGTGAAAAACCAACTCCGGCAGGCTGTAAAATATCCCTCGTCCCCCCTGCTGGATTCGTTCACCCCCATCCACGGGCAGGGTCAACAGACCAGCCGCTCCATTCAGGGCGGCCCAGGCTATATTTGCAAGCCCCAGTAACGGCCGCATCACACTGACATCATCGGTAAAAAAAAGGAACGTACTGTCATTCAGACGTGGCGAATACAGCGTTGAGCTGAAAACATTGGCTTCCCTTAACCAGACAAACATATCATTTTCCCGGCGGAAAAGCATCTTCAGCATTTTAAGCCTGCGGGACAACAATATCTGTTCATCGGTAACAGGAAATTCTTCTCCAACCCTGGTTTGTAATTCTGCTGGAATAAAGACAAATCCCGTATCCGGTGTTAGCCATCCTCCCAACGCCTCACGTCCCTCAACCGAATTCGCAAAGGCTGTATTTATGTTTCTCAGAAGTTCAGTGGCGCAATTTCTTCTGAGCAAATCATATGCCACCCCTGATTTTACTCGGGCAATAACTGCTGCCAGCAGCTTCTCGTCTTCTGCAGCCCCTGCAAGGACTCCAGAGCGGCCGTAATCCAACCAGTCAATGGTCACTTTCCCGCTTCGGGACGGCAGCAGCAGTCCGGGTTCTCCTCTGACCGGACTGCCATACAGGATGGCATTTTTAAGCTCATTAAGTCTGCCCCGGGATATTTCCAGCTGGCCATATGCGACATCGTTGTGAACGGTTTCCTGAAAAAAAGCTCTGCGGGCCCTGGCCACATTCCTTTGCAGATGCTCAGACACGCTTTGTAAATCATCATCACCCGTAACATTCCTGATAACAGCTGCACCGGAAAAAGGATCAAGAGTAGATAATCTGCGGGTAAAAAGCGATCTGCTCACCGCAAGATATCGTGCGGTCTGCAAGACAATGGACTCTGCCTGTCCGGGCATGTCAGCCAGGAAAAGATGAACAATGGATGCCTGCAGTTGACTTTTGTATTCTGCGAGTTTGTTCAGTTCTTCAATCCGCAAACCAGTGCTGTCAGGAAATGTAATAAGAGCATCACCGGCAAGAGAAACTCCCTGTGCTACCAGCTGCAGAAAATACTGTTTGAGCAGGACTTCCCGAAGTGCTGACAGGCGGGCGCTCACGCCTGCAACACCTTTTTCCTGCAGCAGCGCCCCGGCTTTCTTCCTGAACAGCTGAAGCATCTGTTCTACTCCGACAGCCCCGGCCTCTTTTTCAAGCGCATGCCGCAATGACGCCATAGCATCATTTCCCGCTGACTGATTGTCAAGCAACCCGGCAACGGGAAGCTCTATCGTGTTCCTCTTTCGACTCAACTGCCGCAGGAGAGAAAGCCCTGATTCTGCTCTATCCAGCTTGAGCAGAGCCTCCTGCTGCGATATCAATAATCTGATAAAATGTGTGTTAAGCTGATAAAAGACCTCGGGACGAAGAGGCAGGCGACGTATGGAAATTGTTCTGTTACTGACATCCGTATAGATGTATTTAAAATGCGGCCATGAATCGCGGACAAGAAGAAAAAAATCTCCGGGAAAGAACTGGTAGTGAAAAACCGTTGACCCCAGTTTTATAGCGCTATGTCCCCCGGCAGCCTCACCTGTGTTGGCATTGACATAAATAAAATCCAGAGAATAATCCGGCTCCTCTGCCCTGCCCGTTCCTGGAATACACAGGCAGAACAAAAGCAGCCACAGCGCATTACACCTGAGTATATCCTTGAAGAACAAGAGCATACCGGGCATTGTCTGCCAGTTTTCGAAAAAAAGGAAGTTTTACAATTCCCTCTCTTGGAATACCCGCCTGATAAAGCCCCCGTCCCATAGCCTCAAACGTCGCCGTGGTCTGCTCCCAGTCCACAATCCCGTGCGTTCGGGCGACAGCGGTAAGAAGTCTTAAAAACTGCTCTTCGCTCTTCTTCTCGGAAACCCAGAGGTACGTCACTGCGGCAATATCATCAGCATAACCCTGCATGATCGAGGCGACATCCCCGCCGCCACTCATGCTGGTTGAAGAGCCGGACACTGAATCAAGAAGCGTGGAAACCGTATCAGATGATTTCCCCGTGGAGTAGGAAACCGAACAGCCGGAAAGTACTGCTGTCACTGCCAGGAAAAAAAATATCTGCAATACCCTGCATCGTTTCATATCACTCTTTTCCGGCAGTGTTATCAGCTGCTTCTGCCTTTTGAAAGACAATTGAAGAAACCGTATGCTCGCGCGCAATATTACTGGTTGCGGTCACAACATCCACTGATTCCATCAGGGAAAGAATTTCTTTTTTCAACTGCTCAGCAGTTATACCACGGGTTGCCTCAAGCATTCCCGCCAGCCAGGTAATTCCTTCCCGCACCTGCGTTGCCAGCAGAGCCGGACGTGCGACGACTGTTGTATAATTACTGCTCTTTACAGATTTTACCAGATCACTGCCAAGGGTTTCAGCCATACCGGCTGGCAGTTCTGTCTGTTTATACTTTGGGTCAAGCACCAGTTTTAGGCTTGCCTTGCCATTGGCCAGATACACCATTTTATCAGTCAGAACCAGGGCAAGCTGGGTTGCTTCCCCGGGAAGTATTGACCAGTAGTAGATGGTTTTCCCGTTGACCTGCTCATGCTGTTCTGTTGCAAAACCTCGCTCGGCAATTCTTTTCCTCAAGGTATCAAAAAGCTTTTGAGCAATGGCAGGATCACGAACCTCCAGGAAAAAAACGGCCTTGGGCAGCGGAAACAAACCGGTATTCACGACATCATTGACAACCAGTCCAAGCTGTGGGCCGACAGCGGCAATACACTCATCAAGTGATACGCCAAGCTCCTTGCGAACCTGGGAATCAATCTGCTTATACTGGTCCTCGTTTGCGGCCGCAAGAAGATTTTTGAGATAGTCCTTATTGAGAAGTGACACCCAATAATAGACTAAAGATTTATTACTCAACAGACCAAGCGAATAATTCTGTTTTGAAACAGCTTTATACTGATCTCTGACCCACGGGTGCAACTCGTCAAAGGTGTACTCGAGCTGTGTTGACATCTCGAGAGTGTCATGATCTTCAACCATGACCGAACTCATGGATTTAAACCCCTGCAGATATTTGCCAATCTCACGTTCCTGCGGGTTCATTGATTCGGAAAAAAGTGACCTGATCCGGGTAAAATTCACATAACTGCGAGTGTAGATACGTTGTGTGGCCGCTTTCTTCGTCCAAAAGCCTTTTGCGGCTGTAAAAAAAGCAAATTCCCGCAGTCCTGAACCAGCTTCTTTTTGCTGCATGGCCCTTACAATATTTGCGGGTGCATACGACAAAATAACCACACCTTTTTTTGCATATCCATACACGACGTCATTATCATCGACCTCTATACGGGTCAACTCCAACCCCTCAACGGTTTCTTTGCCAACATTCTTACTCATCACAAGACGGGCAAAACTGTCCAGAGGGCCGGCCACTGATGATGTGCCAAAAACAAGCAGGGATTTTTTTAACTCCTTTTCCGGATCTTTGCGTAACAGCTCTACATCAGGAGGCAGGACTGCGACAACAGCGTCATCGCCAAACACCTGACGAAAAGCGGGATTGGTCATGACTCCTGCAAGGCCGTCATACACATCATCGTATTCTTTGAGGCCCTGCGGAGGAACGCCTATCTCACCGAGAATTCTGTGCACGGTGGGTTTGGCAACAAAATGCCCCAAACTTGTTGCGGGGAAAGTTTCAGACAGTCCCTGCAAATCTACAAAACTTGCAGTTGCCAGGGTATTTTCGGGAAGATAGTCAGCGTAATAGTCTGCAGCCGCAGGAGATGAGGACCGCATAAAATAAAAGGCGGCTCCAGCAGCACCCAGGAGCAACAGCGCCAGAATCAACAATTTTTTCATTTTTCTCGCTCCGAAAAAGGACCAACCGGACAGGCTGGATAGAATAAACCAGTTAAATCAAACCATGCATACAGTGTACGTTTTTCTTCGTCCATTGGGAACCCATTTTTGTACCAGGTCGTCACAAAACGCAGAAAAAAGATCTTTGCGTCACAATCCAGCAATCCCTTAGCCACCGGTTACTCTGATACCATAA
>QNYF01000049.1 GCA_003978695.1 Desulfobulbus sp.
ACCAATGAAAAAACGCAGGAAAAATTCGGCTTTGGCCACCGGCTGCTCTATCCAAAAACTTCGATCCTTGATCCGCAAAATACCTTCTCTGTTCCACCCGATTACACTGCATATGGAGCCATTGACGCAATTTCCCATGTTCTGGAATTCTACATGACCACCCTCGACCCTGACACACCGGTTCAGGACAGGCTGATGGAGGGATTAATAACCAACAGTATGGTCAATTGTGAACGCTGTCTTGAAGATCCCAATAATTACAACGCCCGGGCAAATCTGATGTGGACAGCGACCCTTGCCCTTAACGGGCTGACAGCTGCCGGTCTTGGCCGGGTTGGATTTCCCATGCACATGATAGAACACTCTTTGAGCGCTCTGTACGATGTTGCGCACGGGGCTGGACTTTCTGTTATTATTCCCGGCTGGCTACACTGGTACAGTGCCACGAATCCCGCCAGGATTGCACAACTCGGGCAGAATATTTTCCCGAACGCAGACCTGCAATCAAAATCAGTAAATGTTGCAGCCGACCACACTATACTCCTGCTTCGTAACTGGTTTACCAAGACGAACAGTCCGGTTAGTCTTCAGGAACTTGATATTCCGGCAACGGACATCCCCCGCATTGCAAAAAACAGCATGGGGCTTGCCAAAGTGTGGAGATTAAAGGAGTATTCCCGCCAAACAGTTGAAGAGATTTTAACACATTGTCTCTAACTGGGAATGCGTGTAAAGAATTGACAAAGGACATGACAACACTTCACGATTACTGTACAGTCACTGCTATATTTCATGCTGTTTTTCTGACGGCTTTCGAGGTGCATTTGATGCTGTTACATTCTTTGCCAGCTGCGAGTACACGTACATTGTTTCCCAGACCACTACTCTGCCCGTTCAACTCAGATTTGCAAACTGCCCTATGATGTCGTCCCTATCCCACGTTCCTGGCCAGGCAGTCCCTCCAGGCTGGCTCAGTGATTTTGACAGATACCTCATCAGCGAGGGTACCCACGAGCGTTCCTATGAAAAACTGGGCGCACATCTTGTTAGCTTTGATGGCAGGAGCGGTATAGTCTTTGCCGTCTGGGCACCAAACGCCAAACAGGTCTCTGTCATTGGCGACTTCAACAACTGGGACGGCACGACTCATCCCATGCACTCCCATGATTCGGGTATCTGGTCTCTTTTTGTACCAGACCTCTTAGAATTTACTGTCTATAAATACCTGATAACCTGTCAAAACGATGAACAGTTTGACAAATCCGACCCCTATGGTTTTGCCATGGAACTGCGGCCAAAAACCGGATCTGTTGCCGTAAACCTTGATTCGTATACCTGGCAGGATACCGACTGGATACGGGAACGACCTAAACGGCAATCCCTGGATAGTCCACTTTCCATATATGAAGTACATCTGGGGTCCTGGAATAAACTCCCTGACGAAAAATGGGGTTCACGATTTCAAACATATCGTGAACTTGCTCACACCCTGATACCTTATGTTCTTGAGATGGGGTTCACTCATATCGAGCTCCTGCCCGTTACAGAATATCCTTTTGATGGATCATGGGGTTACCAGGTGCTGGGTTTTTACGCCCCCACCAGCCGGTTTGGCACGCCGCATGATTTTATGTACTTTATTGATCAATGCCATCAGCAGGGACTGGGAATCATCCTTGACTGGGTTCCTGCACATTTCCCAAAAGATGGTTCCGGGCTCAACTATTTTGACGGAACCCATCTCTATGCCCATGATGACCCCAGGCAGGGTGAACACCAGGACTGGGGCACCATGATCTTTAATTATGACCGTAATGAAGTCCGCTCATTTCTCATATCAAACGCATTGTTCTGGCTTGATAAATATCATATAGACGGCTTACGGGTTGATGCTGTTGCCTCGATGCTCTACCTCGACTATTCCCGTGAAGACGGACAATGGCTGCCTAACCAATACGGTGGGCGGGAGAACCTCCATGCCATCGCTTTTCTTCGTAAAATGAACGAAGTCGTGCATGGTATTTTCCCGGGCATCCTCACCATTGCCGAAGAATCAACATCCTGGCCCATGGTATCACGTCCTACATATATAGGCGGCCTGGGTTTCAGTCTTAAATGGAATATGGGCTGGATGCATGACACCCTCAATTACATGGGTAAAGATCCTGTTCACCGGCGTTTTCATCATAACGAGATGACTTTTGGCATGCTCTATGCCTTTCAGGAGAACTTTGTCCTCCCTCTTTCCCATGATGAAGTAGTGCACGGAAAAGGTTCCCTGATTAATAAAATGGCTGGCGACGAGTGGCAGAAATTTGCTAATCTGCGATCCTACCTTGGATTTATGTGGGGTTATTCAGGTAAAAAACTGCTTTTCATGGGATCTGAATTTGGTCAACGGCAGGAATGGAATTATGATACAAGTCTTGAATGGGACGCTTTAAATGGAGAAAACCATAAAGGTCTCCAGCGATTTACAAGAGACATAAATCTGGTCTACAGAAACGAACCCGCCCTTTATGAAAATGACTTTGACTGGAACGGTTTTTCCTGGATCAATGCCAACGATTCTGATAACTCTGTACTCTCATTTATACGTAAAGCAAAAAAAACAGATGACTTCCTGATTATAATCTGTAATTTTACACCACTGATCCGTGAAAAGTATACAATCGGTGTCCCCAAAAAAGGAGGCTACCGGGAACTGATTAACAGTGATCTTAATATATATTGGGGAAGCAACGTGAGTAATGGTGAAATATTCAGTATGCCAGAACAATTCCATGGTATGGATAACGCCATTTCACTGACGCTGCCTCCCTTATCAACGCTTATCCTGAAGCCGATGTAATTTTTTTAAAACTCAAACACAATCAAAACTACAGGCTGCATCATGAAATTCACATTACCTAAATTGTCGCAACGCTCCCTCATTCTCATTGCCGCAGGCATACTGTTGTATATCTGTCTTGCCGCTTACTACAGCAGTTTAAAAAGACACCACCCCCTGGTAACTCACAAACAGGGAGTAATAAGTCACTCTGAGAGTGAATCCTCACTTCTTAAACAACGTCTTCTCTCCTATAAAAAGGAAATTGAGGCTGCCAAGCAGGAAACATCTGAACTGCGCAAAAAACTTATTGCCGAGAGACAGATTGTCCGCCAGGATCAAACACCACAGGTACAGACTCTTCTGGCAAGCTCGACAAAACTTCAGCAGGAGCTTGCTCAGCGCAATGCGGCAATAAAAGAATTGCAGGATAAGCTGTCCAAGCAAAAGATTCGAATCGTGACCGTCTCCGGACAAGATCGAACTAACACGGCAAAACTTCAGGAAGCTCAGGCGCTCATCACGAAACTCAATGCAGAGCGAGACCAACTCGCCCTTAAGCTGCAGGGCCTGACCACCGCAAATGAGCGTATCGCCAAACTTTCCACTCGCCTGGAACAATCAGAGGCCAAACTTGCAGAAGATGAAGGAATTATAGCTCAACTGCGTACAGCTGCAGAAGAGGCTCAACAGGCAAAGGCTACAGCCCTGTTGAGTGCCGAAAAAGTAGCAACTGATTCGGATCAAACGCAATCACTTCTTTCGGACCAGGTAGCTAAAATTGGTGGCCTGCAGGCCAGGTTAACGGAGGCAACTTCTGAAATTGCTTTTCTTGAAGATGCGTTAAAAAAAGCTGAGCTCAAATCTGATGCGTTGATGCGCTACGGCAAGGAAAAAGATCGCATGCTGGCTCCATCACAGCAACAGGTAGCGACTTACCAGAAACGACTTGATCAGCAAACGGCAGAAATCGAATCATTGAAAGCTGCCCTGGCAGAGAAAACTGAAAAAATAGAACAGCTGGCTCAGCTGCAAGCTGCTCTTGAAGACCAACAACAACAGATAGCAACGCAAAAAACGACCATTGATGAGTTGCTTGGCAAACTCAAGACAACAGAGCAGGAACTTGCTGAAGCCACAAGTAATGGCCAGGCACTGGTTCAACAGGTTGCCAGTTTAACAGAATCAGCAACTGTTCGTGATAAGGAGGCCCAGAAGCTCACTAGCGACATTGCTGCCGCAAATGAACGAATTAAGGGGCTGGAGGAAGAACTTGCCACAGCAAATGCCTCTCTTGAGAAAACCCAATCATTATATGCGACGGCCCAGGAAACGGAAAAAACGTTGCAACAGAGCATTACAGGAAAAGACGAAGTTATCACAGTTGTTCAGACAGAAGCAGCCAACCTCAAAACACAACTTGCTGACCAGGTAAAAGAAATTGAGGATTTGAATGCCCAACTGGCTGCTCTAACAACAGAAAAAGAAGACCTTCTTGCCAAGCTTCAACATGCCAAGGCTGAACAGCTTTCACTCGCCCAGGAACTGGAGAGTACCAAATCCGCCCTTGACGAAAAAGCAGCGGCTCTTGCTGCAGACCAAGAAAAATTTACTGCCTACGACGCTCAACTGGCCTCCTTTCAGGCGAAAGAGCAAGAGTTTTCTACAACACAACAGAATTTCCTTTCTCTTAAATCACAACTCGAAGAAACCCAAAGTCAATCGCAGGCTCTGGCCGACGCTAAAGAACATATTGGAGTCCTTGAAAGTCGCATAGCAGAGCAACAGGCTGCTGTTGATCAGCTCTCTGCCGCTCAGGAAAAAATTACTGCTCTGGAAGCAGAACTGACCGATCTGCGAACCAAGGCTGAGCAGTTTACCTCAGAACAGGATAAAATTACTGCTCTGGAAACACAAATTGCTGAACTTGAGCCTGTCAAAGACGAATTAGTGAAAGCTCAGGAAACAGCATTGTCACTCCAGACACAACTGGATGAGGCTAAAGCCAAGGTAGAGCAATACGCAGCAGCTCAAACAAAAATCACAGAACTTGAAGCAACTATTGCGGAGCTGCAAAAAACAAGTGCTGATCTTGAGGCTGCTCAAACTAAAATCACTGAGCTTGAAGCAACTATTGCGGGGCTGCAAAAAACAAGTACTGATCTTGAGGCTGCTCAAACTAAAATAGCAGAGCTTGAAGCAACCATTGCCGAGCTGCAAAAATCGAGTGCAGATCTTTCGGCAGCTCAGGATAAAATTACAGCGCTGGAAACTCAGATCAATAATCTTCAGGCAGAAACAGCTCAACTGCCAACTGTAAGGGAAAGGGTAGCAACCCTTGAAGTAGAACTTACTCAGGCTAAAAATGCGTTACAACAAAAAGGAACTCAACTTGACGAAGTAACACGTGCCCTCAAGGAAAAAGAAACGTCAACCATGCAGGCTTTAATGTCTCAGAAAGAGACAACCGGCAAACTTTCTACTTTTGAAGGTGAAATAAGTACGCTCAAAAGCCAACTGGCAGAAAAGGAAAACGCCATAACTGCTGCTACAGCTAAAATTGACGAGTTGACAACTGCTGCTGCCGCCATGGCCCAATCTCAACAAACCGCAGAGGCTCTGGCAAAAGAACTTGAAGCCAACAAACAAAAAATTACTGAACTTCAACAGGTGATTACAGCCCTCCAGGCTGAGCTTGATACACTTAAGGCTCAAAAAGAAGAGATGGCTAAAAAGAACGCTGATACAGATAAAGACGGCGTCAAAGACGGAGACGATGCCTGTCCTGATACTCCCGCAGGCGCAACTGTTGACAGTAAAGGGTGTACTCCGGATGCAGATAAAGACGGAGTTGCCGACAGCACGGATCTTTGCCCGAACACACCGGCAGGTACTGCGGTTAACAGCATGGGCTGCGCTGAAAATCATGCCATTGTTCTTGAAGGTGTAACTTTTAAAACCGGAACGGCGACTTTGACGAATTCAGCTAAAGAGACCCTTCTCGCCGCTGCAGAAATCTTGAAGCAATCTGCTTCAGGCAAGCAGTTTGAAGTTGCCGGCTATACTGACAGCGTTGGAAATCCTGCGCTCAACCAGCAGCTCTCTGAGCGACGAGCACAGGCGGTTAAAGCCTTCCTCGTTGAACAGGGTATCTCTGAAGACCTGTTAATAGCTAAAGGATACGGGCAGGAGAATCCAATTGCTGATAACGGGACCAGAGAAGGACGAGCAAAAAACAGACGTGTTGAGCTGCATGCAATTACAGTTCTTTAGATCACCATATTGACTCATAAAAAAAGCCTGTTTTGGAAAGTGTTCTCTTTCCAGAACAGGCTTTTTCTTTCCCGATCGTTCCATGATCAAACGCAACTCATTTGTTAAACAATCCGCTCCGGTGCATTAAAAATATTTACCCTGTCTGGTCTTGCGTAGGCAGCAAGCGTTACCCCTGCTCGCCGGGCTATAGCCAGCCCCAGAGAGGAGGGGGAAGTCCGGGACATGACAACGGGAATGCCGATGCGGGCACATTTCAGCACCATGTCTGATGTCAGGCGTCCTGTCGTGTAAATAGCTCCGGCTGAAGTAAATCGGCCAAGAAGAATGGCACCTATAATCTTATCAA
>QNYF01000235.1 GCA_003978695.1 Desulfobulbus sp.
GGGCCATGGGTTTGTCCCTGACAGTTCCTTCATGGGCATTATAAACAAATTCTACCAGCTCTTTTCCCTGGGAAAAAGGTCCGCCGCCTTCACCGTCTGTATTGCAGCCACATCCGCATCCTGCCATGATAGATCTCCTTAAGGGGTTGAAGTAATAAACACTGGATCAGGTGATAATTATTATCTGCTTCCACCATAAGCATTACAGAAAGAAAAAGAAATGATCCATATCAATTGTTATTTCTTTCGTAACTCTTCAGGAGCATCTCATGGAGTCTACGCTTCCCCGTCTTCAATGAAACGAATCTAAGGTACTCCTGAACAGTTACAGATCACACGTTATGCCAAGGTCGTGGCGCTGCCTGAAGAGTTACATTCTTTCAAAATATTACGATCTGGTAAGTTGCCGGTATTGTATGCGATGGGGCTGGTCAGCTGCCGTACCCATCCGTTTTTTGTAGTCCTGCTCATATTCGGTGTAGTTGCCCTCAAACCAGACCACCTGAGAATCTCCTTCAAAGGCCATGATGTGGGTGGCTACCCGGTCAAGAAACCAGCGGTCATGGCTGATGATGACTGCACAGCCGGCATAGTTGTCCAGAGCCTCTTCGAGGGCACGCAGGGTATTGACATCAAGATCATTGGTCGGTTCATCGAGCAGTAACACATTACCGCCTTCTTTAAGCATCATGGCCAGATGAACCCGGTTGCGCTGGCCGCCCGAAATCTCGCTGACCTTGTTCTGCTGGGCAGAGCCTGCAAAATTGAATTTTGCCACATAGGCTCGTGAGTTGACCTCCTGGGTACCAAGCCAGATCATCTCCTGCCCCTCAGAAATGGTTTCCCAGATGGTTTTATCCGGGTCAAGGTTATCCCGCTCCTGATCCACATAGCAGAGTTTGACGGTTTCTCCCAGGCGGAAGGTACCGGCATCGGGTGCTTCCTGCCCTGTTATCATTTTGAACAGGGTCGTCTTGCCTGCACCGTTTGGGCCGACAATGCCTACAATACCACCCGGCGGCAGGGAAAAGTTCATGTCGTCTACCAGCAGTTTGTCGCCATAGGCTTTGCGCACGCCTTCTGCTTCAATAACCAGCTTGCCAAGCCTTGGTCCGGGGGGGATGAAAATTTCCATTTTCTGCACCCGCTCACCAGCGTCCTGATTGAGCAGGTTCTCGTAACTCTTGATACGGGCCTTGGCCTTGCTGCGTCGTCCCTTGGGACTCATTCTGATCCACTCAAGTTCGCGCTGGAGAGTACGCTGCCGGTCGGATTCTTTTTTCTCTTCCAGGGCAAGGCGTTTTTGTTTCTGATCCAGCCAGGAGGAATAATTTCCTTCCCAGGGAATACCCCGACCACGGTCAAGCTCAAGAATCCAGCCGGCCACGTTGTCTAAGAAATAACGGTCATGGGTAACGGCAATGACCGTGCCGGGATATTGCTTCAGGTGATGTTCAAGCCAGGCAACTGACTCGGCATCAAGATGGTTGGTCGGCTCATCAAGGAGCAGAATATCAGGCTGCTTAAGCAGGATACGGCATAGAGCGACCCGGCGTTTTTCTCCACCTGAGAGTACGCCGCATGTGCTGTCGGAAGGGGGGCAGCGCAGGGCATCCATGGCCATTTCAAGACGGCTGTCCAGATTCCAGGCATCAAGAACTTCAAGTTTGTCCTGCACCTCTCCCTGCCGCTCGATGAGTGCCTGCATGGCATCATCATCCATGGGCTCGGCAAAGGCTGCATTGATTTTTTCATATTCGGCCAGCAGATCAACAGTACCTTGAACCCCCTGCTCGACAATTTCACGCACCGTGGCCTCAGGGTCAAGCTGCGGCTCCTGCTCAAGCAGGTCAATGGTGAATCCTTCCGATAAAATGGTCTTGCCTGCAAATTCAGTGTCAAGTCCTGCCAGAATTCTGAGCAGGCTGCTCTTGCCTGAGCCGTTCAGACCGAGCACACCGATCTTTGCCCCATGAAAATAGGAAAGGGTAATATTCTTTAAAATAACCTGGTCTTTATATTTTTTTGTTACTTTGATCATCGAGTAGATGACCTTGTTTGCTTCATTTGCCATGTGGGTTCCGTCAGTTAAAAATGTTGTCCCGTTATCGGGGTGGCAATCTTACCAGATGAGCGGATTATTTCAATTAGAGATGGGTAGTCGGTTCCTGGTTGTAAATCTCCATTTCAATATATTGCAATCTCTTTGATTCATCCGGCTGGCCGTGGTGGTCCTCAGCGCAGAGAGCTTAAGCCGACAAAGCTGCCGTTGTTGTCTTCAGTGAGCCGTCTCATGAGGGCGGCAAAGCGGATAATATTTTGTTCAGCGCCTGGCTGGGTAAAGAGTACAGGAAAGCCGACCGCGTGAATTCTGACCCTCTTGCTACCGCTTGCGGATTGCCTGTTAAGGGAGGTTACCGTGTCAATAACCTCCTGAATTGCGCCCCGGGCAAAATCGTCGCCAAAGATGTATATGGAGATGGATTTATCAGGGGAATAAAATCTGCTGATGGCGCTTGTCACCCCTTCCACCGGACTGGAATTGGAAAAAGGGCGCCAGGTGGCAAGGCGTTTCAGGATTGATCTGCGCCTGGCCGGGCTGTCAGGAATCCAGCGTCCCGCATACTGGGAAAACATATAATCTCCCATGTCGTTCATGACCTGTATGCCCTTAACCCGGGGATATATCTTCAGCACCTCGTCCATTTTTCTGCGCACCATGGGCCAGGCGTAGCGCTGCATGGAACCGGAGGTGTCGATGACAAAAATAATATACTCGCTGTCCACCGGTACTCCGCCAATGACTCTGTCGGGCGCTTTTTCCGGTGGTTTGATTTTTTGCAGCCGCTGCATTTCAGCACTGAGCTGCTGGCGGGCAGTCTCCATCTGAGCCTTGATTTTAGCCTGAACTGTCACGTCAGATTGCGCTGCTTTGAACTGGCCCTGGAGTTTTTCAAGCTCGCCCTGCAAGCGGGCGATTGCTTCCTTCTCCTTTGCTTCCTGCTCTTTTTTATCGGTAAGCTCACGGTTGAGAATGACGGTCTGCCCCCGTATCTCTTTTAGTTGTTGTTCCAGCTCAAGAACCTGCCCGCTTAAATCAACACTGATTTTCTCTATTACCGTGGGTTCTGATACCCGCGAAATAACCAGCAGCAGAATAATAGCACCAAAACCGCAGGATACTACATCGAGAAAGGAGAGGGAAAAGACCTCAATGTCTTTGCGTTTTTTTCTCATGGCCAGTCTGCTGTCGGGGTAAGAAAGGAGCCACCTGTATCAACGGCAAGTTTCCAGAACAGGGCTGGTGCCACGGGGTCGCCTTCCATGGGCAGAAGAAGCGTGTTTACCGTACTGGTCCCGGGCAGGGCCTTAACGGCACGCTCAAATAATCTGATCCTCGCCTTGCCGGAAACACTGGAAAACATCGGTTTGCTTCTGCCTTGCGTGGGCAGCCCGTCAGTTATCAGCAGGATATTATCCGGCCGTGGCTGCATGGCGGCAGCTGCCCGGAACGCGTTCTCAAGACTCGTCCCCTTTTGCGGGATCAGTTTATGAACGCTATTTATCATCTGGTTGATTTCATTACTCTTGCTGACAGGTATCCATTTGCCGGCAGATGAGGCGAGAACCGGCTCTGCCTTGGTGTTAAACCCATATACCTGCAGTGATGACGATGCGGGCAGGTTGGCGACCAGCCAGGCAACAGTGCGGCGTGCTTTTCGCCATTTTGGCGCTGATTTTTTGTCGTTGTCAGACATGTTCCTGCGCCGGATGACATTGACAATTGTGCTGTCAAGCATTGAGGCGGATCTGTCAAGCAGGATCAGTATTCTCTTGCCGCCAAGCCGGAGTCCTGTCAGGTATTGACGCTGACCATTGCCGGTTACCCGGATATTTTTCCTGCCTCTACGTGCGTTGGCGGCAGCCTTTGCCCCGATTCTTTTTGTGGTGTTTTCAAGTGATTTTAAATCTGCCTGGAGCTGTCGCACATGTTTCTTTTTGGCCCGGGTAAGGTTACGGGCATCAGAGATCTCCTGGCTGGTTTCTTGAACAGAAACAAGCAATTCTCTGGCTTTTCCCTTGCTGATAACCAGTTTATTATCGACCTCCTGAATGGTATTTTTGACCTCAACGAGTTGTTTTTGTCCGTCCCTGATCTGGGTTTCGAGTCTGTCCACTTCGCCACGCAGGTCATCAAATACTTCCTTGCGGTGTTTGAGCGCATTGGAGTTGATGATGAGCACCAGCAGCACTACGGCGCCAAAGCCGCAGAACATGATGTCTAAAAAAGCGAGGTTAAAAGAAGAAATTCCCCGCCGTTTTTGTCGGGCAGACATGACCAGGCACTTAGACCGGAGGCAGAACCCGCATGCGGGAGATAAGATGCCGGTCCCCGTATGACTCGCTGTCAAGGACCAGCCGTTCCTGCATGAGCTGGAGCTGGTGGATGAAAAACATCAACACAATGGAAATAACCAGGGCAATAAAGGTGGAGTTAAAGGCTACGCCCAGGCTCTGGGTCACACCGGTTATGTCTCCTTCAACAGCCTTGTTGGCCTGACCTAGAGCCGCCCCGATGCCGCGGACAGTACCGATAAAACCGACAGAGGGGATGGCCCAGGCAATGTAGCGGATTGTGGAGAGTTCTGATTCCAGGCGGTCTCCTTCAGACTCACAGACATCACGCAGCGAGGTTGCCGCATCCTGCACGTTGCGGGTGGCGGCAAAGCGTTGAATGGCGGTAAGCATGGCCCGGGGAAGCAGTGCGTTTTTTGTTTTAAGCGGCAGCTGCTCCAGGCGTCCGGCAAGGTCTGCGGTATCTTCAATGCCGACGGGCAGGCCTGGAGGCAGTCCCAGAAGGTCACGGCCCAGCAGCCGTTGCTGCCGATAGATGGAGATTCCTTTATAGCCAAGTATCGCCATGGCCCAGAGCATGAGCACAAAACAGGCTTCCTGCTCGTAATCACGCAGAACAACGTAGAAATTTCGTTGCTGTTCATACTGTGGATTTGCGGCAATCTGCGCTTTTTCCCGGGTAAGAAACTGATCCGCCTGGGGCCTGATCACAGTGATATAGGCCCCGTGAACAAGGATAAAGGCAATGAGCAGGGAGAAAATCTGGTAAAGGAACTCAACAGGATAGTGTTTTCCGGACATAAGACCTCAGCTGATGCAGAGTAGGAGTGTTAAATATCAACAGGAAAGCTCACCGCAGTATCTGCTGGTATCCTTTCTGTTGGCTGGTATGTTTTTTGTGAAGATCCGAAAGAGGCGACAACCACGGATATGGTTAGAAAAACGACCAGAACTGCTATGATATATTTCATTACTTGTACCGTGCAACCCGAAATCCCAGGCTGTCCTTTGCTGTGTTTGCGTAACCGCGATAGGAAATGCGTAATTCGGTAATGGCACCATCCCGCCAGCTTGATCCCCGGTAAACATGGTATTTGCCAGATGCCGGCCCTGCAGGATCAACAGCTCTGCCCGACATCGGCGCAGTAACGGGACTGTAAAAATCATGGCACCATTCGGAAACGTTACCACCCATGTCAAAAAGTCCTGCCATGTTTCGGGGAAAGTTTCTCACCGGAGCGAGCACCGGGAAGCCGTCATAATACCCTCGTATGACCACCGGAAGAAGAGTTCTTGCCGATTCATCAGCGTAGTTGCCATGGTGCGCCGGGGGAGGAAATCTCCCATCCCAGGGATAGCTGCCAGGGCGGGTGCGTGCGACTTTTCTGGCAGCGAACTCCCACTCAGCCTCAAAGGGCAGACGATAGCCGCTGGTGGCCGGTTTGACCGGCACAAGAGTAGCACCCTGTTCCCTGTAAAAAGGAGCAAGTCCTTCCTGGCGGCTCAGCCAGTTGCAGTAACGTGCCGCATCCTGCCAGCTGACTTTGACCACAGGCAGGTTGTCGGTGTCCAGACTTTGCCCGCCGATGTTCCCGGCCTTGTGGCCCGGTTGGAATCTGTGAAATTCACCATTGGTGACTTCATGGGTACACAGGAGAAACGGCCGGGTTATCTCCACCTGATGCCGCCCCTCGTTGGCGCGGCGTCCGGGTTCTCGTCTTGACGCCCCCATGGTAAACACTCCGGGTCCGAGACTGACCATTGAGGGCGTCTCTATTTTTTGGAATGAGGGTGTTGAAGATGCTGGTTGTACAGAGGCAGCAACTGTGGCTGCTCCGGGTTTGGGAGTTGTTTTATCGAGATCGAAAAAAATGTTTTTTGTTCTCTTGCTGGTCGGGATAACCCGTTGCAGTTCTGTGTTATAACCGGGCGCTTTGGCCTCTATCCGGTGGCTGGTGGTTGTGAGTTTAAATATGCCACTGTTTTTTTTCTGTTTTTTCCCGT
>QNYF01000213.1 GCA_003978695.1 Desulfobulbus sp.
CAGGCGACTTGAACGGATCCAGGTAAATCTTGGCAGAATCGCCACCTATGCTTTTCTCCAGTTTGTTACCCAGGTAAAAAACAGTGAGGCAGGAGCCTTTCTGCAACAGAGCAAAGAGGGGGCAAGTGCCATTAATAGGGAGATTGTTTTTTTTGATCTTGAATGGGCGCAAATGGAACAGCAGGCTGCTGACATTTTGCTCAACGCAGAAGAAACAGCACCTTACCGCCACTATCTGAACAACTTACGAAAGTACGCAGACCACCTGCTTACCCAGCCGGAAGAGGCTCTTTTAATTGAACTGTCTCCAGTGGGTAATGATTCCTGGCTCAACCTTTTTGAAAAGCTTATGGGCCATCTTGAATTTGGCGAAACAAAACGATCCGAGGAGGAAGTCCTGTCAGACCTGTACAACAGCAGCAGAGAAGTTCGTAAGGCGGCAGCACTTGAGCTTACCGAGGGATTGAACAGTCAACTGCATATCCTCACCCATATATTCAACACCATTTTAGCTGAAAAGATGATCTCTGACAGACTGCGCAGCTATCCCAGCTGGATCAGTGCCCGCAACCTGTCAAATGAGCTGAAAGATGCAACGGTTGAGGCTCTTGTTGGCAGCACTACCAAACGTTATGACATTGTTTCACGCTATTACAGCTTTAAAAAGGATGTACTGGGGTTAAGTACGCTGCACGATTATGACAGATATGCCCCTCTCCCGGCCATGCCGGAGCACCTCGTCTCATGGCAGGAGTGTAAACAGATGGTTCTGGATGGCTTCCGCGCCTTTTCTCCGGAAATGGCGGATATTGCAGCCCTGTTCTTTAAAAATAACTGGATTCATGCCCCCATAGAAAACGGTAAACAGGGGGGAGCGTTTGCTCATCCGGCAGTTCCGGATGTCCACCCGTATATCCTGGTCAACTACACCGGCAATATTCGTGATGTTTCCACAGTGGCGCACGAACTCGGTCATGGTATTCACCAGTACCTGGCAAAGGAAAAAGGCTATTTTAACAGTGACACACCCCTTGTTCTTGCCGAGACCGCTTCTGTGTTTGCAGAGCTGCTTATTTTTCACCAACAGCTTGAAACGCTGGAAAACAGCGCAGAGCAACGAGCCTTTATCTGTCAAAAGCTTGAATCTATCTTTGCCACAGTTTTCAGACAGATATCCATGAACCGGTTTGAAGACATGATACACAATGAAAGGCGGGATAAAGGTGAATTGTCCCCTGATGAAATTTCTACTTTATGGATGAAAAGTCAGAAAGAAATGTTTGGCAACAGTGTCGTACTTGATGACCATTACGCAATATGGTGGTCATACATCCCTCATTTCCTCCATACACCGGGATATGTATATTCCTATGCCTTTGGCGAGCTGCTGGTGCTTGCCCTTTACCAGAAGTATAAAGAAACAGGAAAGGATTTCATTCCTCACTACCTGCATCTGCTTGCTGAAGGAGGAAGTAAATCACCATATGATCTCCTTAAGCCCTTTTCTATAGATTTAAATGATGAAAAATTCTGGGATGGGGGATTAAAGGTTATTGAGACAATGCTGGAACAGGTTGTTTCCCTGTAACCTTTATATAATACTTAAAAAGGGTGAAACTCCAGTGGAAAAGAGGTAATTCGTCAAAATACGCAGAAGCTGCGTCAAATGAGGAGGTTGGAGAAAACTATTCGTTTTCAGGCTGAGCTGAGTCCTCACCTTCTTCGTTACGTTTATTCTTTTTTTCAAGCTTACGAAGTCGTTTTTCTTCTTTCTTCTTTTTCTTTGCCAATTCCTTCTGGCGTTTTTCGTATGAATAATTTGGTTTTCTGGCCAAAGTGTTCTCCTGTATTTTTTGATTACCGCCCTCAGTCAACTCGTCGGCTGCAAGTGAAATGCGCGGTGAATAGTCGACAGAAAAGACAACCTGCCAAAAAAAAAGACCCCGCAGATTGCGGGGTCTTTGCAAAGATCAAAATCAGTGCTTACTGCTGAACAACGTTCTCTGCTGCAGGTCCTTTGGCACCGTCAACTACGTCAAAAGTAACCCGTGCACCTTCTTCCAGAGATTTGAAACCTTCAGCCTGAATTGCTGAATGATGAACGAATACATCCGGACCACCATCCTGCTCAATAAAACCAAAACCTTTTGAATCGTTAAACCACTTTACTGTTCCTTCAGCCATTGTAAACTACTCCTACTGTTCGCGGTTTGCTCTTGCAACCACTTAAATGATAAATGCCGGTAAAATACACCGGCTGGTAGCCATTCTGTGCTAAAAAAAACGCACCGCCTCTGACTGAGGATTGTACGAAAATCTTTACCGTTACACATAGAACTTCAATTAATGACTACGCAACTATAGGTTTATATAGTCAAATACAAAATATTAGCAACAACTTTTTGTAAAAAAAAAGCAACTTTACAAAAAAACGTCATTTTCCTGAACCTGCTGCCGACTCATTATTCTTTATTTTTAGAAGCATCAAGCCCAGGCAACGAGGGCATTACAGGTGGCTGTTTACGTGGCTTTCCTGTAATATTGGAAACACGCCGAACCACTCGGTTGCTGATTCGTTTCCCCTTAGCTGAAGGACCTTTCAAAAGAAAATCATCCATTTCTATTTCAATGGAATTGTATCTTGCCCTGGAGGAAGGAACCAGGCTGATTCTTGCCCGTATTTCTTTTTCTCCCAGAGCCAGCATCTGAATAATAGAGCGTTTATGTTCAGGAAAAAGACGATAATCACGACCCAAAATAAATTTTGGCATGATAAAACGTTTTGCATAGGTCAGATTTTCCAGACCTGAGCGATAAATCACATTAAAAACCAGGTCCTTCTGAACAACTCCCATCCAGAGTAAGTCATTACCGACAAAGTACTTATCTGCAACACCAACGACCCTGTAAAGACCATTCTTAAAAATAAGGAGAATACGGTCATATTCTGAACAGGTCAGGGCTATATCTTTTTTCTTGTTCTCCAGCTTGACTTTATGCCCCATAAATCCTGATTCACGATGGTACACAACATGAAGATTGGATAATGCCGCAGCCCGTGCGTTAACTTCGTCAAACTGTTTCAGTTTACTCTTTCGAGGGTAACCCTTACCGTATTTTTGTAAAAGAGAACCAATATAGTCCCTGGTGAACCCGACCATATCCTGCAAATGCTTTTCAATGACTGCAATTGCCTTTTCAATAGCCTGTATTTCCTTTTGCTGTTTATTGATATCAAAGCGGGAAATCCTTTTAATCTTTATTTCAAGCAGCCGTTCAATATCTTCTTTAGATACCTTGCGGATCAATTCATCCGCAAACGGAAACAACGCCTGTCGAATCGTCGAGATAACCGCCTTGTAGGAAATTTTTTCTTCTATCTCCTTATATAGTCTTTCCTCAATAAAAATCTGTTCGAGTTTGCGGGCATGCAGTTTGTCACGCAAACGACCACGTTCAATATTGAGTTCTCTTTCAAGATTATGCAGAAGTCTGTCTGTATTATGCCTGAGAACCTCTTCTACAGTGACAATACAGGGCATGCTATCTTTTATGACGACAAGGTTTGGGGAAACACTCACCTCGCAATCAGTAAAAGCATACAGAGCGTCAATGGTCTCATCGGCATGAACACCCCGGGGCAGCTTTATCTCTACCTCAACATCTTCAGCAGTGTAATCATTTATGGACGTTATCTTAATTTTTCCGTTCTTAGCGGCTTTTTCTACAGAATCAATCAATGATTGAGTGGTCAGGGTATAGGGTAATTCGGTGATGGTTATGGTTTTATCATCAACTTTCTCAATTTTAGCCCTGCACCGCAACCGACCGTTACCATGGTTATAATCAGAAACATCTACTATACCGCCACGGGGGAAATCAGGATAGAGCTTGAATTTTTTTCCGTTAAGATACTTAACCTGACACTTAAGCAGCTCACAAAAATTATGCGGCATAATCTTTGTTGCCATGCCGACGGCAATACCTTCGGCCCCTAAAAGCAACAACAGAGGAAGTTTGGAAGGGAGTGTAACCGGCTCCAGCATTCGACCGTCGTACGAATCAACAAATTCAGTCAGATCTTTGTTAAAAAGAGTTTCAAGGGCAAGAGGCGTTAACCGGCACTCAATATACCGGGCCGCAGAGGCCTGATCGCCTGTAAAAATATTACCAAAATTTCCCTGGCGGTCAACGAGATAGCCTTTATTGGCAAGGTTCACAAGAGCTGCAAAGATGGACTGGTCGCCATGGGGATGCAGTTTCATGGTTTCACCCACCACGTTGGCAACCTTGTGAAAACGCCCGTCATCCATATTGCGAAGTGTTTGCAGAATCCGCCGCTGGACAGGTTTTAAGCCGTCGTCAATATCGGGGATTGCCCGCTCGCGGATTACATAGGATGTGTAATCAAGAAAATTTGCGTCAAAAAGCTGGTGCAGCTTTCCCTGCTTACGTTCGTCAGCTTGCGGTGTGCTCTCGCTCATACCGGCCTCAGGGTAAGATGATCCATGATATACTGACGACGAGCCGGGGTATTTTTACCCATGTAAAACTTGAGAACCCTGCTGACTTCGGAAAGGTTGTCTATCCGCACCTGATGAATTCGCATATCTGAACCGATAAACTGTTTAAACTCTGGTGGTGAGATTTCCCCCAATCCTTTAAACCTGGTAACTTCAATACTCTTTGCACTTGCCCGACCCTTAAGCGTAGATATAGCTTCCTTTTTTTCGGTCTCTGAATAACAGTACACGGTTTTTTTCTTATTCCGGGCTCGAAAGATCGGTGTTTCAAGAATATATACATGCCCAAGCTTAATCAACGGCTCAAAATAATGAAGAAAAAACGTGAGCAGCAGATTACGGATATGCAGTCCGTCGACGTCTGCATCCGTTGCCAGAATCACCTTGTCAAAACGAAGATCTGCAATGGAATCTTCAACATTGAGCGCCCGCATAAGCGAATACATCTCATCATTTTTATAGAGCAGTTCAAGGCGCTGGCCAAAGACATTCATAGGCTTGCCTTTAAGGGAAAATACAGCCTGAGTCATGGGATCACGAGACGACACGATAGAGCCTGCCGCAGACTGTCCTTCGGTGATAAACACCATATTTTCACGTCCTTCTCTGGAAGGTTTTTTTCGTGAAGGATGATATTTACAATCTTTGAGTTGGGGGATCTTAAAGGCAACTTTTTTGGCCTTTGCCTTTGCCTCTTTACGGACCGACTGAAGTTCCTTGCGAACACGCTCGTTCCGCTGGACTTTATCCATCAGTACTTCTGCCGATTCGGGATACTTGTACAAATGGGTTGCAACAGCTTCCCGCACGGCATTGACAATCCAAGCCCGGATATCAGTATTACCCAGTTTATTCTTAGTCTGGGATTCGAAGACAGGTTCCTGTACTTTTACAGCTAGTGTTCCGACAATGCCGTCACGTACATCCTTACCGGTGTATTTCTTTCCGGAAAACTCATTTACGCCTTTAAGAATCCCCTCACGAAAAGCGGAAAGATGAGTACCACCTTCAGATGTATACGTTCCGTTAACAAAAGAAAAATAGGTATCACCGTAATCATCGGTGTGGGTGAAGGCAAACTCCAGGGCTTTTTCAGAGGCATGAATGGGGGGATAAATATCTTTACCGTCAAGTTCATTAGCCAGAAGATCAAGCAGGCCTTTATCTGAATAATACTTTTCACCATCGAGGTAAAGAGCAAGGCCCGCGTTAAGATATGCGTAACGCCACAGTCTCTGATGAACATATTCAGGGTCAAAGGAAAAATTGGGGAACAGCTCACTATCGGGTAGAAATTCAATCAATGTGCCATCTTTTTCTTTGCTGTCTCCCTCATTTTCACTGAGTAACGTTCCAGAAGAAAACGTTGCCTGTTTAAACTTACCATCACGATAAGCGCAGACAGAAAAATGACTGGAAAGCGCATTGACCGCTTTTGTACCAACACCGTTTAATCCTACTGAAAATTGAAAAACATCCGTGTTATACTTGGCGCCTGTGTTAATCACTGACACGCACTCGACAACCTTGCCAAGGGGAATCCCCCGACCGTAATCCCGAACCCGACAACGACCGTCTTCTGTTATGGAAATATCCACCTGTTTTCCATACCCCATAATGTACTCATCAACGGCATTATCTATTACCTCCTTAATCAGGATATATATACCGTCATCAGGATGAGACCCATTACCAAGTCGTCCAATATACATTCCCGGCCGCTTGCGAATATGCTCAAGTGAACTCAGGGTTTTAATTTTTGATTCGTCGTACTCGTGGGCTGACACGTCAGATAATAAAAAGGTGTTAAATAATTAAAATA
>QNYF01000027.1 GCA_003978695.1 Desulfobulbus sp.
GGAGACAGACAATGGATTACTGATTTCAGCAATGGCAACCGTTACATTTTTCCATTTCATCTTTTTTACCAGCAGCCTGCCGCCACCTGCGGCAAGCACCGCCGCAGGCTCGGCCACACCTTTGGCACCAGTGGCCTTAAGCACTGCTGCAGATGTTGAAACACCATCCACTCCGTTGAGCTGATCCCGATCATAAAAATCTATATGATACCCGCGCGTTTTGGCAAATTCAAGCAATCCCGCCTCGTCACTCTTCAAATCAATTGAGGCAAGACTACGCACCGACTGCAGAGCAAGGCCGTGCTCGCTGCAGGCCTCGGCAAGAGCCACATCAAACTCTTCTGCCGGGGTATGACGGTTGCAGCCCATCCCGGCAACCAGGGCACGGGGGTTAAGCAGAACTGCGCCCAAGTATTTTTTGCTCCTGCAGCTGATCACCAGATCTGCTTTTTCCGGATGATCAACCCCGACAATATCTGCAGGCAAGGGCGAAAGGGGAAACCCGGCATAGAGAGTAACCCTGCCCGTATTAACCAGTTTGCCCATGACCTTTGTAAAAGCGGGTTTATCTGCCACTACAAGCCCAAGCTCTTCTGCCCAGAGATCAAGGGCTGTATGCCCCAGAACATCTGATGCCGTTGTGATGACCGCCTGACCGCCGACACCTGCGGCAATTTTTTCTGCCAGCCCGTTGCCACCGCCAATATGTCCGGAGAGCAGGGAGATGGCAAACCTGCCCTTTTCATCACACACTATCACCGAGGGATCAGTTCGTTTATCAGCAAGCAGGGGAGCGATCATCCGAACCACAATACCTGTTGCCATGATGCAGACCAGATGGTCATATTCCTGCCAGCAGGAGACAATCGTCTGGCGTAACGTACCCTTACAGGGATAAACTGTTGATTGCGGCAACAGGGGAGTAAGCCGGCTTGCCAGCCGCCCTCCCCCCCTGGTCAGGTAAAGGATGGCAATTTTCTCTGTTTTCAATGGATAGGTCCAGGCGGTATTATTTTCCCAGCATTCCCTCTTTCAGATCATCATCCACAGGATCTTTACCAAGCCAGATTGCAAAAAGCGCTTTTTTAAAATCCAGGCCGTTAATGGTGCCAAGTAATGTCCCGTTACGGACTACATCCACCCCATGACCCGGCTGCCAGGAGACGTCGTAGACGTCATTTTCCCTTGCCTCCTCTTTAAACAGGGCAACATAAGAGGCAATGGCCTGTTGCAGGGGTTTTTCTCCTGAAGGGGCTGTCAAGGCAAAGCCCTCTTTCCAGCCATCTTGCAGTTTTTCTGCACTCACACCGTCATAAATAAAATGCATGCGGACAAGCATGGGCGCATCGGCATTGATAACAGCCTCAGCATCTTTTGCAGTGTTGCCCAGATACAGGCCGCCAGCATAAATCTTGAAAAAGAATTTGGTGCGTAATCCTGCACCGTTAAGCAACAACGTTTTGCCAGCCACGGTGACAGAATCAGGCAGGTCAACACCTCCTATTTCACGAGACATGGCCGCAGACACCATACCTAACAGCAATATACCCACACAGCAGACACACAGTTTGCACATTTTTCCGGTTTTCTTCATGCTTTTCTCCTGTATTCGTGGCTGAATCCCGCATCGTAGAGCTTTGACTCAGCAGTTTTCCCTTCAGCAAGCGCTCTGCCCACAAGAATCATAGCTGTTTTGCGGATTGCAGACGCTTTCACCTTTGCAGCAATATCAAACAATGTCCCCCGCACAACCTGCTGGTCAGGCCATGTCGCCTTTTCCACCACGGCAATGGGAGTGTCTTCAGGGTAGCCGCCAGCTGTCAATTCGGCAACAACCTTCTCGATCATGGAGACAGAAAGAAAAATACACATCGAGCCACCAATTGCCGCCAACCGCCTCAGGGACTCTGCTTCCGGAACCGGGGTACGCCCGGACTGCCGGGTAAATATCACGGTCTGGGTGACTTCAGGTACAGTCAACTCAACGTTGAGCGCCGCAGCCGATGCAAGGGCGGAACTGACTCCGGGAATGACCGCATACGAAATGCCAAGATCGTCAAGCCGTTGCATCTGTTCTCGGATTGCGCCGTAAATTGCTGGATCACCGGTGTGGAGGCGAACTATTCTTTCTCCCCGGCCATGGGCCCTGGCAATGACCTCAATAATCTCGTCAAGATTCATCCCGGCAGAGTCAAAAATTCTCGCCTGTACCCCGGCAAGAAGGGCAGGATTGACCAGGCTTCCCGCAAAAATAATCAGGTCTGCCTCATCAAGTGCCCTTCGTCCTTTCAGGGTGATCAGCTCCGGGTCGCCCGGGCCTGCGCCGATAAACCGTACAGGATTTTCCATATCTGCCATATTTTTCATACCCATCATACCTCTTTTTTACGGATCAAGAGGGTAGAGAAATAATGGAGTTCCCGGCCAACGGTTTCCCGGACATCTGAGTAAATCTTCTGATCATCCATGCCGCACCGTTCGATAAGCACGGCATGCTCAACAAGATTCAGCTCTTCCAGCAGAGGAACAATTGTATCCATTTTACGAAAAACCTTCATCAACACCACAGAATCATACGAGTGGAGAATTTCACGTAAACGGTTGTCATCAAAGGCTGCCGGTACGATGGAAACAACATCATCACCAAGCCCGATGGGAACGCAGACCCTGGCCGAACACGCTGCCATTGCCGTAATA
Source organism: Desulfobulbus sp. (assembly GCA_003978695.1). GTDB lineage: Bacteria > Desulfobacterota > Desulfobulbia > Desulfobulbales > Desulfobulbaceae > Desulfobulbus_C. Next base: position 2,698 of record QNYF01000027.1, read on the forward strand.
CCGGGAATAACCGACACCCGTATTTCGCTCCGTAACTCCTGCAGTGTGTGGAGCAGGTAAAAGGCGGTTGAATAAAGGGCAGGATCCCCAAGGGTTGGGAAAGCCACATCTTCGCCCTGCTCAAGATAACCAAGCACTGTTTGCGCAGCTTTCCGCCAGGCCTCGACTACTTCCGGGTCATGGTCGCTGCCCAGAACGATTTTTTTCATGGGAAAGCGCAGTTCCAGTACTGACTTATCCCTCATATCCACCTGGGCCGCGGCTATCTCGACGGCATTGCTGCTTCCGTTTTTTCTGGCTTTGGGCCCCACCAGCACCCTGGTCTGCTCCAGCACGCGAACAGCTTTGCAGGTCATCAGCTCCGGGTCTCCGGGACCGATGCCCACAAGATACAGGATGCCCTGTTGTTTCTCTTCTAACATTTCTTTCCAGTTATTATGGTAATCGGGTTAAAGTGTTGTTCTTTTTCCTGCTCGCCCGGGAAACGGGTTACAGCCACTCTGCGCACCTCTACTTCAAGGCCATTTGCCCGCATGAGATCAGGTGCCTGCTCAGCAGTTGCAGCCAGCACCGCACTGGCTGCCATGATGCCGCCGGGTCGAAGACGCAGGCCGCATTCTTTAATTATTGCTCCAAGTGCGCCACCGCTGCCGCCAATAAAAATACGATCCGGGTCAGGGAGCAAGGCAAGAGCTTCAGGAGCCCGGCCGCAAACAAGCTCCATGGTGTAGAGCTGAAAATCATGGATATTTTTTCTGATGTTTTGCTGCCCCTCTTCTTTCTGCTCAACCGTAAACACCTGCAGGGCCGGACAGAGACGAGCCACCTCCACTGAAATTGATCCGGACCCTCCTCCCACATCCCAGAAGACTCCACGAGCAGGCAGACGAAGACAGTGCAGAATCACGGCTCGCACCTCTGACTTTGTTATCAACCCCCGTGAATGGGTAATCTCTTTTTCCTGCAAGCCAAACAACGGGCTGTCGGCTTTACGCTCAACCAGCGGCTGCTCAACAAGCATCATATTAAGCGGGGCAAACTGCTGAGCTGCGATTTCTGCCAGCGTTCCTCTTGTCAGCCGTTCATTATCCAGACAAAGGTTTTCCGCCACACTCACCCGGATATTTTCTGCCTGATCGCTTCTGCCCATGACCTCAAGGCGATTCAACAGCGACATGGCAATTCTATCCGGCGAGTTTTGGCCGTCGGTAAAGAGCATCACCTTATTATGGGCAAGGATGCGCCCCACTGCTCCCTGATCATCCCGGCCATGAAGACTGAACAGATGAAGATCATCCCAGGGAATCTTAAACCTTGCACAGGCAAGCTGCATGGCAGACACTGCAGGATAAAAGCATAACTGTTCCTGTGAAAAAGAGTTCAGCAGGGTACGGCCAATTCCATAGAATAATGGATCACCCGAGGCAAGCACTGCCACATTGCCATGCTGCAGAGCCAGCCTGAGCTGCCTGACCATCTCTTTAACAGGAGCTATCTCAATAATTGTATCGCAAAGATTTGAAAACAATGAAAATTTTTTTTTCGGAGCAACCACAGCGTAACATGATGAAATAATCTCATCATACCCGGGTGCCAGCACCGCACCATTGAGGCCCAGCACGAAAATCTCAGACATGGACCACCACCCCATCCTCAGAGGTCACCAGATACACCTCCACGGGCAGACCGGATTCCTTCATGGCATAGACTTTGGCCTGCAGACAGACCCGCTTGACAATTTCCTGTTTCCCCATTTTCACTAATCGATAAAATATTTCCCTTGCCGTATTGGCATCGGCAAAATTTGCTGCAATGTCCTTTTCCAGGCCAAGCTTGACCAGCAGATCCAGAGCGTGGTGTACTTCCAAGGCACCATTTCGGACATGCGTCTGGGGAATTTCCAGAGCGCATTTGAGGATTTTCGCCCACATACCGGAGAGATGGACATGTTCAAAACCGTGTTGATGAGCTGATTTAAGTGCATAGGAAAGATAATCACCCATCATGACCTGAGCTTCTTCCGGCAGATGCAGCAGATCCTGAACAGCGGCCTCGGAAGTTCTGCCGGTGGAGACAATAACTTCCTTAAGCCCTGCTGCCCGGGCAACACTCATTGAGGCGTCAATGGTATCTGTCCAGGCCTTGGCCGATACCGGGCGGACAATACCTGTAGTTCCGAGAATAGACAATCCACCCAGAATCCCCAGCCTGCTGTTAAGTGTTTTTTCTGCCAGCTCCTCGCCATTGGCGACCCTGATGGTCACCTGTAACAGAGGGAAACTGTCCGCCTCCTTCATTGCCTCCTGGACAGCCGCCCGAATCATCTCGCGCGGCACCGGATTAATTGCCGGTTCGCCTACGGGAATGGGCAAACCCGGCTTGGTTACCGTACCGACGCCCTTTCCTCCTGACAGGACGATCTGCTCCTGTCCACCTTCCTTCTGTTGCTCAACAAGGGCAATAATTTCCGCGCCATTTGTCACGTCAGGATCATCGCCGGCATCTTTAATAATTGAGGCAGCCCCCTGTCCCGCATGCAGAAAGCAGCTATGCAGGGCAAAGCTATGCCTGTCTCCCCCCGGAAAAGGGATGTCCACTTTTTTTACCTTCTCCCCTGTCAGCAAAAGCATTGCGGCTGCTTTTGCGGCTGCCGAAGCGCAGGCGCCGGTGGTAAATCCCGATTTAAGTTTTCTCTTGCCCTTATCCGTCATCAGTTCTGCCCTTCTCTTTTCAAGGTGATCAGCTCAACATCAGGAAGATGAGCCGAGACCTCCTGAAACGTTGCTGATGAGGCAAGAACCTGGATGATCTGCGGCAGAGGTTCAGCCCAGACTTCCGGGAGGTCTGCTTCGTCTGCATGAACAAGAGCAAAGGCAAGTTTCTCAAGCGGTGGTGTAAACTGCGCATTGACACCGGGTTTATTTCCCCTGGCATCAAGCCGGTACCAGCCGAACTCCTGCAGATACACACCGTTAAGCCCATGCAGGGACAACGGAGGTTGACCGGGAGTAATCGTCAGACGTTGATAACACAACCCTGCCGGAATACCATTTGCCCGTAATACTGCTGCCAGCAGATGGCTTTTTGCATAACAGAACCCCGTACCATGTTCCAGAACTTCTGAGGCTTTGCAGGTGACAGGATTGAGCTTATAATCTCCGCTATGGCGGATCTCATCACGGACAAACCTGAAGCATGCCCTGACAATTTCCTGTTCATCGGTTACGCCCCGGGCAAGCTGCCGGGCTCTGGCAAGCACTGCCGGATGCTGCCAGTCTATGACATCACTTGAGGCAAGATACTGCGATCTGTCGACCCCGGCTTGATAAACCATTTTTACGCAAGCCTGAGTAAGGCATTTACAGCAGCAACGGCCACCGGAGTTCCACCCTTTCTGCCAAGGGCCGTTATATAGGGGTAGTCCTGGTGGAACAGAATCTCTTTAGACTCTGCTGCGTTGACAAACCCCACCGGGACTCCGATCACAAGATCTGGTGAAAAGGTTCCCGCTGCAATCAGCTCCATGGTCTTGAGCAGAGCTGTGGGCGCATTGCCAATGGCCACAATGCCGATGTTGTCATCCTGTGCAAGCTCCATGGCAATCTCTGAACGGGTTTTGTTGTTTTCTCCGGCAA
>QNYF01000204.1 GCA_003978695.1 Desulfobulbus sp.
CAGTCAGTGATGGAGAATCTGTTCAGTTTTAATTCAGCAAGGGAAAGAGGTTTTTCCTGGATAACCTCTGAACAGTTACTGAAAGAAGGTGTACGGGATAGATTTAACGACTGTTCCTATCTTTCTTCTGATAAATAAAGTCGTTCTGCCAGATCTTTTCATTTTGTCAGAGTTTTTTTTCAGGGGATCATGGCTGTTGTTGCTGTCCCTCCTGCCCGTCGTATGAAATCGCCTTTAACGGCCATTGAAAATCGGCGGCTTGGTAGAGCCATGCTGGATTATTCCATGCTGGCCGATGGAGACCGGATACTGATTGCGGTTTCCGGAGGGGTTGATTCCCTGCTCCTTGCCTGGGTATTGCATATCTGGCGAAAGAAAGCCCCTATAGAATATTCACTCCAGGCCGTTCATCTGGATATGCGACCGGAAGAGGAGGCGAGAGGTCCGAAGGCAGAACTGGTTGTTCAGCGGCTTGCGGCAATGGATATTCCCTGTCGTGTTTTGCCGGCAAACCAGCCGGCGCCAGCCTCCGAAGAAATGATGGCACTCTCGGCCAAAGATGTCTGTTTTTCCTGCGCGCGAAGTCGACGTAATCAACTCTTTGCCTATGCCAGGACAAATCGCTTTAATGTTATTGCCCTTGGCCATCACCGTGACGATATTATTGAGACGTTTTTCCTCAATCTGACCTGTGCCGGAAATATCAGCACCATGCGGCCAAGACAGGATCTTTTCTCCGGTGAGTTAGCGCTTATCAGGCCGCTTGCCTATCTTCGTAAAAGTGAAATACTCGCTATTTCGCACCGGCTTGCTCTTCAACCGGTTTCATCCGACTGTCCCCTGTCAGGAAAGACCATGAGAGAAGATATCCGGGAGATGCTTGAGCTGCTGTATGAAAAGATTCCCGGCAGCAGGGAGCAGATCTTTGCAGCCCTTGGTAACGTTCGCTCAGACTATCTTTTAAACCCTTCGAGAAACGCGCGTGAAGACAAGCCTTGACTGTTTAATATGTTTCATGCGCCAAGCCCGTTCAACGGGGATGCTTGCAACAGATGACGAGCATCTTCAGCGTAGGCTCATTGACTGTGCAGGGCAGTTTCTGGCAACTGCAAATCCGGAACTCTCTCCCCCGGAGAATGCCATCGGCCTTTATACAATGATGGCAGATATTCTCAAAAGTGAAGACCCGTTTGCTCAAGTTAAACACCAGAGTAATGCTTCTGCTCTTTTGCTGAAAAAAGAGGTTGAACAACAGATAGTAACCGCTGATGATCCGCTAAGGGCAGCTATCCGGGTGGCCATTGGCGGCAACATCATAGATTACGCAGCCCAGCATGTCTTTGATCTTGAAAAGACTATGAAGGCCTGTTTTACCCGGGAGTTTGTTCTTGATGATTATCCTTCATTGCTGCAGACGATTCAGCGTGCGCAGGAAGGTGTTGAAGTGCTTTATCTCTGTGATAACTGTGGTGAAATCGTTTTTGACGCATTGCTTATTGATCAGCTCAAACGTCGGGGATGCCGGGTCACTGCTGCTGTACGTGAGACGCCCATAATTAATGATGCCACCATGGAAGATGCCCTTGCGGCAGGCCTGGACAAAATCTGCCCGGTGATAACCAATGGCACGGGTTGTCCGGGAACTCCGCTTGCTGAGTGCAGTGCTCAATTCCAGCAGCATTTTTCTGACGCTGATTGTATTATCAGCAAAGGAATGGGGAACTATGAAACACTTTCTGATGAGCAGGCGAATATTTATTTTCTTTTTACCGTTAAATGTCCTGAGGTTGCCCGCCATGTTACAGCGCAGAGGAAACTCGCTAAAGACCGGCTGCAGGGTACAGGAGAGATGATTCTCATGCAGCAGTCATTGTGAGATGCGGGTTGTTATAATGAATACTGGAATCTGATAATTACCATGAAGCCAACTGTTAAAGAATTGCTCCAACTGATCCCGCATGCGCAGACTGTAGAGGTGCGCGGATGGGTTAAAACACGCCGTAATTCAGGAAATCTGTGTTTTATCGAAGTGACTGACGGCTCCTGTCTGGCTGGCATTCAAGTTGTGGCAGAGTCTGATCTGGCAAACTATGACATAGAGGTGAAACATCTTTCCACCGGTTCAAGTGTTGTCGTTTCAGGAACGCTGGTGGAATCTCCGGCAAAGGGGCAAAAAGTAGAGGTCAGCGCCAAAAGCGTCGAGCTGGTAGATCGTGCCGACCCGGCTTTATATCCTTTGCAGAAGAAACGACAGAGTTTTGAATTCTTACGGTCAATAAGTCATTTGCGTTCAAGGACAAATGCCCTGGGAGCGGTGGCCAGGGTACGCTCAGCGTTGAGTTATGGGGTTCATCATTTTTTTAAGGAACGCGGTTTTTTCCAGGTGCATACACCGATTATCACAACCTCTGACTGTGAAGGGGCAGGGGAGATGTTTACGGTAACTGCTCTTGATACGGCTGAGTTGCAGAAAAAAGATCCTTTCAGGCAGGATTTTTTTGGTCAGCGTGCCGGACTGACTGTCAGCGGGCAGCTGCAGGCTGAAATATACGCACTCTCTCATGGCAGGGTCTATAGCTTCGGTCCTACATTTCGTGCCGAAAATTCCAACACAAGTCGGCATCTTGCCGAATTCTGGATGGTGGAGCCGGAAATGGCTTTTTGCGACCTTGAGTGTAATGCTGCTGTTGCCGAAGAGCTGATCAGGGAACTGGTTGCTATCGTGCTTGAAAACTGTGCAGATGATGTAGATCTTTTTAACCGTTTTGTCAGTAAGGGGCTCGCCGGGAAACTTGAACAGGTCAGGGATAACGCATTTGTCCGGATGACCTATACAGAAGCCGTGGCCGCACTGGAAAAATCCGGAAAAGAGTTTTCTTTTCCTGTGAGCTGGGGCATTGATCTGCAGGCAGAGCATGAACGCTTTCTCTGCGAAGATCTTGCAGGCGTTCCTGTTATTGTAACCAATTACCCGAAAAGTATTAAACCGTTTTACATGCGATTGGACGACAACAGTACCACCGTTGCCGCCATGGATATCCTGGTGCCCGGTATTGGCGAAATGATTGGTGGCAGCCAGCGTGAAGAGCGACTGCCGGTTTTGACTCAGCAGATGGAGGAGGCCGGTCTTGACCCGGATGAGTATTCCTGGTATCTGGATTTGCGCCGATTCGGCTCCGTACCCCATTCAGGATTTGGTCTGGGGTTTGAGCGCCTGGTACAGTTTGTGACCGGCATGGCAAATATCAGGGATGTTATTCCTTTCCCCCGTACGCCCGGCAGCGCACAGTGCTAGATCACGTATAATTCTATTTGGAGAAAAGATATTACTCTTGCTGGTAACAGGTCGGGTTTAAAGACAAAACAACTTCGTCAGCTGGAGCGGCTGGCGCAGAAAAAAATAAACCCTGCCGAAATTATAAGTCGTGATCTCGCCCGGTCAATGGCGTCCTTAACTGTTGAGTTAAACCGACAGCTGGGTCTGCTTGTTCACAGGTCAGGAAAAGTAGAGCAGGTAATTGTTGGTGACCATGAGCGTATTGTCATACCGGTTTTAGATCAGGTGCGATGCTCTGGAGGTCGGTTGCGTGGACTTCGTTGTATCCATACTACACTTGGCAACAAGGGCCTCAATGAAGAAGACATTATGGATATGGCCTGTCTGCGTCTGGATCTGATGTCTGTTCTGACAATCACAGATGGTTACCCGGATCTTCTGCACACAGCGCACCTTCTGCCGGGAAAGGTTGAAGATCGTGACTGGCAGCAGCTGACTCCGGTTCACCCGGCAGCTCCTCAGCAATCGTGCATTGAACTGATAGAGAGCATTGAGGAAGAATTTGCCCGGCTGCGTCCCATTCGGGCGGTGGATAAAGGGATAGACAGGGCTATTCTTATCTCAGTGAGTACCGGAGCCAGGCATGTGGCAGAAGACTCCATGCTGGAGCTGGCAGAACTCGCCAGGGCTGCCAATGTGCAGGTGGTCGAGCAAGTCGTCCAGCGTCGTCGCAAGATGCATCCCCGTTTTATACTGGGACGTGGCAAGTTGATGGATATTGTCCTGATGAGCCTGCGTACCGGAGCAAACCTTCTTCTTTTTGATCAGGAACTCACCCCCTCCCAGATTCGGTCGGTGACAAACCATACCGATTTGCGGGTAATTGACAGAACCCAGCTGATTCTTGATATATTTGCCTCCCGTGCCCTGTCCCGTGAAGGGAAGCTGCAGATTGAAATGGCCCAGCTGAAGTACCTGCTGCCCATGCTCAGCACACGAGATGATGCCTTGTCCCGCCTGACAGGAGGTATTGGCGCACGTGGGCCAGGTGAAACAAAACTGGAAATTGACCGACGCAGGATAAACGATCGGATAGCCAGACTTGCCAAAGAACTGAAAGGTGTGGCTAGGCAACGGTATCATCGCCGGACCCGCCGACGCAAACATGACGTGCCGGTAATCTCTCTTGTCGGTTACACGAATGCGGGAAAGTCAACCCTGCTCAATACCTTGACAAAATCTGAAATCCTGGCCGAAGATATGCTCTTTGCGACACTTGACCCCACGTCAAGGCGGCTGCGTTTTCCTACAGATCTGGAAGTGATTATTACTGACACGGTGGGGTTTATTCGTCATCTGCCCGCGGAATTACTTAAAGCCTTTGCCTCAACCCTGGAAGAGCTTATCGAGGCCGATCTTCTTCTCCATGTTATTGATTTATCCAATCCGGCCTGGAGGGAACAGGTAACGGTCGTGGACGACCTGTTGCGGGATCTTGATCTGGGAATGATTCCCTGTCTTCGAGTGTATAATAAAATTGATAAAGTTACCTCAGATGTTCGAGGTCAGGTTGATGACGGCATTTGTATCAGTGCAGTAGACAAGGATACGCTCCAGGCCTTGCTACCGGTTATTGAAGATCAGCTTTTGGCTCGGCAGAGGTGAGAGGCTCAGGGCCGTAAAAAAAAACCAAGAGATCGTTCCATAGGCTGTGAATCAAGAAATTTACAGCCTATAGTATTTTTATTAATAATACAGACCTCAGCCTGCTTGGTCAGTTTGCTCTGGTTTTTATCGTTGAGGCGAAAGTCGATTTGAAGGATTTGTTTTTTTTGCAGGTTGTGAACTCCTGAAACCGTGAAGCCGATTCCTCCCAGGGAAATATTTTGGATATGGATAACACCTCCACCACCCCCTGCCGGCTTGACAATGCGGTACGTTCCCGGAAGTCTGGTTGTTTTCCTGTAATGCTTTCTGAAATCAAGCTGAATAATGAACTGTTCACCACACTTACACTGTGTTTTCAGTAAGTGTTTTTTATGAAGAAAGGGTGCTACAGAAGCCTGTTTGGCAGTATTGCAAGAAGGGCAGATGATGGTAGCCGTGTTGTCTGGGCGAACAAAGACTTTAATGCGTTTCATAAAATCAGTCGTATATGATAGAAGTATATCGTTCCAGAATTTCTTCGGTTTCCCGGTCCAGCTCAGAGGCTACCTCGTGGATTTTGTATTCATGTTGACAGCCGGCACATTTAAGGCGCACCTGCCGGCATCGTCTGGCAACTTCAAGTTTATGTCCACATTTGCTACATTTCATGGGAAAATACCTCTTGTTACCGGCAGCGTGCAGTATAAAAATTACAGGCTGTCAACCAACGAGTTGTTCTCTGGTAAAAATTGCTTTTAAAGGATATCCTGCCTTTGCAAGCGTTTCAGCACCACCTTCCTGACGGTCAACAACGGTTACGATAAGGCCGACTCTAAAACCCTCGTTTTCAACTCTTTCAATAACCTGAAGTAATGTGCCACCGGTGGTGACGACATCTTCCATCAGAGCAACACGGCATCCGGCCTGGAGATTTTTCTTCCCTTCAATATAATTGCCAGTTCCGTGGCCCTTGGCTTCCTTACGGACGATAAAGGCCGGAATGGGATTGTTGTCGAGAAAGCTGACAATGGAAACAGCCGTTACCAGAGGGTCTGCGCCAAGTGTCATGCCGCCAACCGCACCAATTGGTTCAGGGGACTGTTTGATCAGCCTGTAGAGCAAGCGTCCGCAAAGGTATCCTCCTTCTGCGTCCAGAGTGGTCTGTTTGCCGTCAATATAAAAATCAGAAGTTTTTCCTGATGTGAGAGTAAAGGTTCCTTCTCTATACGATTTTTCAAGGAGAAGTTTTTTGAGGCGCTGCAATTCATCCATGATTTTTCC
>QNYF01000174.1 GCA_003978695.1 Desulfobulbus sp.
ACGGAAGCGCATCAAGCAGCCACAGTATAGGCAAATCTTTCTGGACAGAGTAAATACCAGGTAAAGAAAGTGATCCTGTTACAAGATAACAGTTAACCAGGGTGGCAACAATGACAGCAACAAGGGAGATGGTGAGCCCGAATAACGCATGCCGGTTCACCGATGACTTAAGTAAATGGATGTTGTTATTGCGAGCTAACTGTTCATTTTTCATGAGATATATGGCTTGGGAATAACCGTGAGTTCATTATTGTTTTGTGATAAATTCAAAGAAACCAAAGCGTTGCCCCTGTAAGCGTTTGCTCGTTTAATGTAGAGAACGAAGTCAGGTACTTCATTCAATATTGTAATCCGCTGAAGGCAGAAAGAGGTTTTAGCCCCTGATCTGATCTCATTGTATATTTTGCAAAAAGAAAAAGAAAAGAAAAAGATGGATTAATGCAAAAAAGCGGGCAGATTGATTACGCAACCAGGGTCTGCTACCCCTCAGCTTATGGCTCGGTCAGATATTTCCTCTTTAAAGAGAAAAAAAATAAGCACCTATTCAGGTAGCATCACGACTTTGGTATAACGTGTGGTGTCTGTAACTGTTCAGATGTGCCCCATGTCGTTGCAAGCAGGCCAACGAACAATTACAGCGAAGCGGTGTCATCGCCTATCTGAGACGGCCTGATTGTCGGAGGTAAACCATGACTCCGAGATGGGCTACAGCTGAAAAGTTACAATAATTGAATTATTCTTTTTTGAGTCGGTCTCTACGCAGCAAGTCTTCTACTTTTGCCCGGCAGCGTTTTCCACCGCAGTCTCCATCGCCAATGCCTGTAATACGGGCAACCTCTGCAAAAGTTTTTGCTCCAGAGTCAATTGCTGCAAGCAAACGATAGAGTTTTATCCCCTGGCAGATACACCCAGGTTTAAGGCGGGCCATTATTTTTTCATCAGGTTGCATGGTTTTTTTTATGAAGCTGCTGGTGAATTGATTTAGCGAGGGTACTGCCAATTCCTGGTATTTTTGCGAGATCTTCGGAGCTGGCGTTAAAAATTTGTGTATAACTGCCAAGAGTTTTCAGCATGATTTTTTTTCGTTTTGTACCAATGCCTGTAATGTCGTCCAGGGGTGAGTGTAATGTTTTTTTGTTTCGCAGCTTACGATGAAATGTAATACCAAAGCGGTGAGATTCGTCCCGGATACGCATAAGGTATAAAAGGGCGGGGGAGTGAGCGGGCAGCAGTACCGGATTTTTTCGGCCCGGGCGAAACAGCTTTTCTCCCTCTTCCTGCTTTTCCTTGGCAATAGCCACAAGATCGATGCGGTCCAACAGTTCATATTGGGAAAGTACGCTGACAGCAATATTTAACTGTCCTTTTCCACCGTCAAGCAGAAGCAGGTCCGGAAGATTGTCTTTTTCAAGGCCGGTTTGCATTCTTCTGTGCAAAACTTCATTCATCATGGCATAGTCATCCGGCTCTTCTTTTAGGCGTATCCGGTAATGTCTGTATGCTGGTTTTTCTTTTTGCCCTTCAACAAAACAGACAAGAGAGCCGACAGCCTGTTTTCCGGCAAGATTTGATATATCCAGGCATTCTATTGTGTTGGGCATGAAACGCAGGTGTAACTTGTTCATCAGCGTATCGGCAAGGGCCTGCCATGATCGTTGTTTTTTATCTCTTTCGGCAAATATTTGATTTGCGTTATCAGCTGCCATTCGCATAAGTTGCATACGTTTCCCACGTTGCGGGACGGCGATTTTTACTCGTCCCTCCCGTAAATCGCTGAGCCGTTCAAGGACAAGTTCGTTGTCTTCAGGCATAAGGGGCAGCATGATCTCCTGGGGTGGTTGGCGTTGAAGTGAGTAGTACTGGATAATTGTTTCACGAAGAATTCTGTCATCTTCTCCCAGGGGATCTGTCATAAAAAAAGTCTGAGCCCCGCTTATCATTCCAGAACGGATAAAAAGAATGGCAATTCCAACAGACGCTCCTTTTCTGGCAAGCCCGAAGACGTCCTGATCCAATCGGTGTTCAGCGACTATGATCTGGCGTTCAAGGGTCTTTTCAAGACCGATGAGCTGGTCTCTGTACTGAGCAGCCTGTTCAAACTGAAGCTCTTTTGCGGCAATGGCCATTTTTTTTGTCAATCTGTCAATAACCTGCTTGCTCTTTCCTTCGAGGATGAGCACAATCTCATCAATCATTGCCCGGTAAACTTTAGGATCAACAAGACCTGTACAGGGAGCCAGACATCGTTTCATCTGATAGTTGAGGCAGGGCCTTTCACGTTTACGGACGGTTTTACAACGCCTGAGAGGAAACATTGAGTAGAGCAGTTTAAGGGACGCCCGCATTGCAGAGGTGGATGAATAGGGCCCAAAGTAACGGCTTCCGTCACGAACCCGACGACGGGTAACCAGCAGGCGGGGCCACTGCTCTTGTACTGTTACCTTTATCAGCGGGTAGTTTTTGTCATCTCTCAGGATAACATTGTAGCGGGGGCGATGTTTTTTAATGAGCGAGGCTTCAAGTATCAGGGCCTCTTTTTCTGTGGTGGTGAGAATAGTTTTAACGCGCCTGACATGGGAGAGCATGACCGCTGTTTTTGAATGGGCTTCACCTGTAAAATGGGCATACTGGGCAAGTCTTTTACGTAGATCCCGAGCCTTGCCGACATACAGGACTTCTTTTCTGGCAAGCATCTGGTAGACACCCGGTCCGTGGCTGACAGTTTTCAGGAATTCTGCAGTTAATGGTGCAGCAGGTAGCGGCGGTGTATTTTTTTGTTGCTCTATCTTACCTGGCATCAGGAATAAAATGCAGCCTGGAACAGTTTTTTGGTATAGGCATCAGCGGGGTGGGCGAAGATTTTATCAGCCGGACCGGATTCGACTATTTTTCCCTGCCGCATAACAGCAAGCTGATCGGCCAGAGAGCGGATTACCCGCAGATCATGGGTGATAAAAATATAGGTCATTCCGTATTGCTTTTGCAAACGGGTGAGCAGGTCTATGATCTGTGCCTGAATTGTTGTGTCAAGTGCGGAGGTGGGTTCGTCCAGAATGAGGAGTTTGGGTTTGAGAATAATAGCTCTGGCAATGGCAATCCGCTGTCTTTGCCCCCCGGAAAATTCATGGGGAAAACGACTGCTCATGTGAGGGTCAAGTTCTACGTCTTCAAGAGCTTGTCTGACGAGTCGTCGGCGTTCGGCTTTGGTGGAGACAAGTTTATGAACTTTGAGTCCTTCAGCGATGATCTGTTCGACAGTCAGGCGAGGCGAAAGAGAAGAGAAGGGATCCTGAAAAACAATCTGCAGTTCTGCTCGGTAAGGCCGCATCTGCCTGCTGCTGAGCGAGGACAGGATAATGTGCTGATTGTTGTGGTGAAAAGTAATTTTCCCCGTAAAAGAAGTCAGTTTCAAAAGACACATGGCAAGGGTGCTCTTGCCGGAGCCGGATTCGCCAACTATGCCAAGAGTCGCCCCCTTTTGTATAGATAGATTAACGTTATCTACTGCCTTGACAACAGATTTTTTTCGTTTGAAAAATCCAGTCCAGGCTGTCTTGAGAAGGAACTCACAGCGGATATTTTTCATCTCGATCAGTGGCGGTCCCGGTGGAGTGGATATATGGGTTGTGCCGGGCACCGCATCCAGCAGATGTCTGGTATACTCCTGGCTGGGGTTGGCAAAAAGGGCGCGGGTAGTGTTTTGCTCAACTATTTTGCCCTTGTGCATAATAGAAACAGTGTCAGCAGCTTTTTTCACCATGGGAAGGTCATGGGTGATGAGCAGGACAGCCATGTTGAATTCCTGCTGAACATCCCTGATGAGTTCCAGAATCTGGGTCTGAATTGTTACGTCCAGAGCCGTTGTCGGCTCATCAGCGATAAGCAGGCTGGGGCGGCAGGCCAGTGCCATGGCAATCATCACCCGCTGCCGTTGCCCGCCGGAGAGCTGATGCGGGAAAGAATTGATCCGGTATCGGGGTTTTTTAATGCCGGTTCGTTCAAGCAGGATAACAGCCTGTTCCTCTGCCTCATCTCTGGACATCTTTCTGTGCAGCATGAGCGGCTCAACAAGCTGGACTCCGATGGTATACACAGGGTTAAGCGAAGTCATCGGTTCCTGAAAAATCATGGCAATGTCGTTGCCGCGAATTGCCCTGACCGATTTTTTGTCCAGTTGCAGCATGTCGGTGTCAGCAAAAAGAATACGACCACTGGTGCGTACTGTGGCAATGTCTTCCAGCAGCCTGAGAATGGACATGGCTGTAACTGATTTTCCAGAGCCTGATTCTCCGACCAGAGCGTGGGTCGTTCCCTGTTCGATGCTTAGACTAATATCACGCAGTACGTTAGTTTCCCCATCTGTTTCGCTCTGTCCGCAAAAGCTGAGCGAAAAATTTTCAATTTTCAGCAGGGGGTTCATAGCTGAAACCATCTGGGTTGACATCGGTTCAGAGAATAGAGGTACCAAAGAACCAGGGGCAGGGGCGAGATTATCGCCTGTAATGGCAAAACCTTAGTAAACATCCTATACAATGAACATCATCCCTGGAGTTTTCTGATTTCAGCAAGCAGCTCCGTGCCGCCTGATCTCAGGATAAAGGAACCCAGTTCTTGTCCCATAAGTTCAGCATCAGAGGTTTGTCCTGCCCGGGTTGCTGTGATGTTTTTACGTCCATCAAGACTGACCAGTCCGCCTGTAAGCGATAACTGTCCTTCCTGTAAAGTGGCCAGAGCAAATGCTGGTATGGAACAGCCGCCTTCAAGCTGACGGAGGAAAGCGCGTTCAGCCAGCAGACAGAATTCGCTTTCAGGATTGTTCAGGCAGGCCCTGAGGGCTTCCTTTTTAGCCTGGGGAAGAGTGGTTGCCGATTCAATGGCAACACAACCCTGCCCAACCGGTGGTATAAACTGATCCCTGGGGAATGTTTTAATAATCATTGAGTCCATTTGCATACGGTGAACTCCGGCAAAGGCAAGCATAATACCGTCGCACAGCCCCTCCCGCATTTTTTTGATGCGGGTTTGCAGATTCCCCCTGATGTCTACAGTCAGAACATGGGGATAATGCAGTCGCAAAAGAGCGCGGCGGCGTACCGATGAAGTACCAATTGTGATTTTTACACTCGGGTTGTCGATGTCGAGCTGCGGATTATGGCTGACAAGAACATCTTCGGATTTTTCCCGGTCAGTAAAGGCGATCAACTCAAACTGTTCCGGCAGGATCGAGGGCATGTCTTTTGCGCTATGTACGGCAATGTCAATTGTACCGTTTGCAAGCTGAGCCTCAAGCTCTTCAGTAAAAACGCCTTTTGAACCAATTTTTGCAATAGACGTGTCGAGTATTCTGTCGCCCTTGGTTTCCATGGTGATGATTTCTGTATCAATACCTGCTTTCTTGAGCTTATCCTGCACGTAATAGGTTTGCCACATGGCAAGTTTGCTCTTTCTGGAGCCGATTGTAATCTTCATGGTTTTTGATGTGTTTTCGGTTGGTACCGTAAATAGCGTTGAAAGTATCTGGAAAATGTAAATGATATAGAGGAAACACTCTACAAAAAAGTGAACACTTTGTCTCGTGCGGGAAATATGGAGTGTAGGGAAAAGGGATGTCCTTAAAAACAGTTATGGAACAGATACTGATAAGGAATCTAAGAATTACAGGAGGATAAGGAGGTGATTGCAGGAAAATATCCGGCAGACGTCAAAACTGTAACGACTGCCGGATGGTAAGGCAATGATGCCGACCCCGTCAACGGTACTACCAGTTGCAGTGGGTTATTAAGTGGTGCCCGTGAGAGGCAGGTAGTACCTGTTCAACCCGTATGTATACAGGTTGTAGCCGGCATTTTCGAATTAACCTTTAGGTTCAGCTTTTGGTTCTGCTGTACACTTTTCCAGATCTTCGACCGTGGTGGCCTTCTCGACACAGTTGCGTTGTGCGGTGAGAGCATCAAGCTGTGCCGGATCATTTTTTGCCTGATCCATCATGGTGATAATGTCACCAAGCACTTTTGTCTGCTCGGCTGCAAAGTCATTAGCAAGAGCCGGGGCTGCCATGAGACCACACGCGATGACTGCAAGAAGTAATTTTTTCATTTTTTCCTCCAATACTAAGATTAAAAAAGATCGGTTAAACAACGATTGACCTCTTAATAGCAGAGAACGTGCCAGTTGATTTTTTTT
>QNYF01000205.1 GCA_003978695.1 Desulfobulbus sp.
CCCTCAATCAATACTGTTTTCAGATGCTGCCACCCTGCCGCTCCTGGTGGAGGGAACCCGCCTTCATCTGGGGGTTATTCTCTGTCTGCTCTGTGTGGTGGCAGGCTGGGTGTTTCTGGAAAAAAGTTTTCTCGGCTACCAGATACGAGTTGCCGGACTGGCTAACAGGGCGGCAGGATATGCCGGTTTTAAATACAACTCATTAATCTGGATAGGCATGCTTGCCGGTGGGCTGGCGGCAGGAGTTGCCGGGGTGCTGGAGGTTGCCGGGCCCATTGGCCAGCTGTTGCCCTCGGTCTCACCGGGATACGGCTATGCGGCCATCATTGTTGCCTTTGTCGGCAGGCTGCATCCGGGAGGAATATTTCTGGCCAGCCTGCTCATGGCCCTGCTCTACCTGGGCGGCGAATCAGGACAGATGAATCTTGACCTGCCCTCTGCGGTCACCGGTATTTTTCAGGGGCTGCTCCTCTTTTACCTGCTGGCTGCTGATTTTCTGGTCAACTACCGGGTTCGGCGTAAACAAACCGATCGGGAGGAAGCATAATGGATAAACATCTTGTTCTTTCCATCCTTGTTGCCGCAATCGGGGCTGGAACCCCCTTTGTCTTTGCTGCTCTTGGTGAACTGGTTACCGAAAAATCCGGGGTACTCAACCTGGGTGTTGAGGGTATGATGCTGGTGGGCGCAGTTACCGGTTTTATCGCCATGACCAAGAGCGGCAGTCTGCTGCTGGCCGTGGTCTGCGGTATGGCCTCAGGGGTTGCCATGGCAGCTGTTTTTGGCCTGCTGACCCTTACGCTTATGGCCAACCAGGTGGCAAGCGGCCTGGCTTTGACTATTTTCGGGGTAGGACTTTCCGCCTTTCTGGGACTGGACTATAAAAGTTTTTCCCTGCCCGGAGTGAACGAGCTGCCCCTGCCCCTGCTCAGTGAGCTGCCCGTGGTTGGCAAACTCTTTTTCTCTCATGATATTTTGATCTATGCCTCGTTTATTCTGTTTGCCGGTGTGTCCTGGTTTCTTTACAGGACAAAGGCAGGGCTTATCCTGCGGGGCATTGGCGAGGCGCCTAAATCTGCCCATGCCCTGGGCTATAATGTAATAAAAATCCGCTATATGGCAGTACTCTTTGGCGGAGCCATGGCTGGTCTTGGCGGGGCGTATCTCTCGGTTGCCTATACCCCAGTCTGGGTTGAGGGGATGGTCGCGGGCAGGGGTTGGGTGTCACTTGCACTGGTGGTTTTTGCCACCTGGCGGCCAGCGCGGGTGATGTTTGGCGCCTACCTGTTTGGCGCAATCACCATAGCCCAGTTCCATATTCAGGGGTTGGGCATCGAGATTCCCTCCCAGCTTCTTTCCATGCTGCCCTATCTGGCAACTATTATTGTGCTGGTGGTGATTTCAAGAGATGCAAAGACTATCCGATTGAATTCCCCGGCTTCGCTGGGTATAACGTATCATCCTGAAGCATAGTTTTTTAACATTTTTATGAGCTGGACAATGGTTTTCAACACAAGGAGAGAGAAATGAATTTTTCAAAGAAACAGATTGTTGCATCACTGGTCAGTCTTGCCTGTTTTGCTGCCTTTTCCATGACCGCAGTCGCGGCAGACAAGCTGAAGGTCGGTTTTGTCTACGTCTCTCCCATCGGAGATGCCGGCTGGACGTATCAGCATAACCAGGGACGTCTTGAGATGGAAAAAAACCTTGGTGACAAGGTGGAGACAAAATTTATCGAGAGCGTTCCCGAGGGGCAGGAGGCAGAGCGGGTGATCCGGGATCTGGCCAAGAGCGGCTATGACCTGATCTTCACCACCTCCTTTGGCTATATGAACCCTACCTTGAAAGTAGCCAAGATGTTTCCCGGGAAGTATTTTGAGCATTCAACCGGCTATAAAACAGCCAGGAACGTGGGCACCTACATGTGTCGCTTTTACGAAGGGCGCTACATGGCCGGGATTGTCGCCGGTAAGATGACAAAATCAAATACCCTGGGCTATATTGCCGCCTTTCCGATCCCCGAGGTCATCCGGGGCATCAACGCCTATACCCTGGGGGCGAAATCGGTGAATCCTGATATTAAAGTCAAGGTGATTTGGGTAAACTCCTGGTTTGATCCGGGCAAGGAACGTGAGGCTGCAGAGGCGCTCATCACCCAGGGCGCAGACGTTATCACTCATCATACCGATTCCACAGCACCTGTGCTGACCGCCGAGGAAAAAGGCGTCTATGCCATTGCCTATCACTCTGATATGTCCAAATACGGCCCCAAGGCCCAGCTGGTTGCCGTGACCCATAACTATGGTGATCTTTACACAAAAATCGCCAAGGCAGTGCTGGATAAAACCTGGAAATCCGAGAAAATATGGAACGGTGTCAAAGAAGGTTCCATCAAACTTGCCGGTATGAACCCGGTAGTACCAAAGGATGTTGTGGCACTTGTTGAGAAAACCCGGCAGGGCATTGCCGATGGTTCTATCCACCCCTTCCAGGGACCGGTCAAGGATCAGAGCGGCAAGGTTGTTGTTGAAGCCGGAAAATCCCTGAGTGATAAAGAGCTGCTTGGTATGAACTATTATGTTGAGGGAGTGCAGGGTGATATTCCCAAATAATCTGCATTCATACACGGTGAAAGTCATTATTTGTAACTCTTCAGGTAGGACCACGACTTTGGCATAACGTGTGGTCTGTACTGTTCAGATGGAGTGCAGCTGAACAGTTACCATTTTTTTTCAGTGACTCTCACGTCCTTTTTTACCTGAATCTTTTGTCGGAATCCGGGGCTCTTGGAGCGCCCGGATTTCGGGAAACATAAGATCCGGCATCTATGAAATCAGTCATACGTTTACTCATACCCCTCTGTGCGGTACTGCTTGCCCTGCTGATTGGCGCGGGTATGTTGCTCTCCCTGGGAGCGGATCCCCTGAGCGGCTACCTGACCATGTTCAGTGCAGCCTTTGGCAGCGTGGAGGGTTTTTCTGAAACAGCGGTTAAGTCTATCCCCCTGCTGCTGGTTGGTGTGGGTATCTGTATCGCCTTTCGGGCCAATGTGATTAATATCGGCGGCGAGGGCCAGATGGTCATGGGTGCGCTGCTTGCCACCAGCGTGGCCCTTACTTTTCCTGATGTGCCCTCTTCTCTGCTCATCCCCATGGTACTGCTGGCCGGAGCCGTGGGCGGGGCGTTCTGGGGAGCCATTGCCGGGGCGCTTAAGGCCTGGTTTAATGTGAGCGAAATTCTCAGTACGATCATGCTCAATATTGTCGCTGTTCAGTTTATGAATTTTCTGCTGCGTGGAGTCATGATTGACCCGGCAGAGGTTGCCCGGGGGACGGGTATCCCCCAGACCATGCGGCTTTCACCTCATGCTGATCTGCCCATTCTGATTGAGGGAATGCGGATGCATCTTGGCGTGGTTGTGGCCCTGCTGGTTGCTGTTGGTGCCTATTTTTTACTCTGGCGCACGTCAATGGGGTTTCGGCTGCGTGCGGTGGGCTTTAATCCGGATGCTTCAAGATACGCCGGGATTTCAGTGCCGAAAAATGTGACCGCAGCCCTTGCCTTCAGTGGAGCCATGGCAGGTATTGCCGGAGCCATCCTGGTTTTTGGCAGCGAGTCGCACCGGATGGTGACCGATGGCAGTTCCACCGGATTTACCGGCAGTGCCGGCTTCAACGGTATTGTGGTGGCGCTGCTGGCCGGACTGCATCCGCTCTGGTCTATCCCCTCAGCCCTGCTCTTTGGCGGAATGCTGGTTGGGGCCAATGCCCTGCAACGGGCAGCGCAGGTGCCTTCCGCCCTGATTATCGCCCTGAATGGTCTGATCGTTGTCTTTGTGGTCAGCTCGGAATTTTTCAAAAAACGTCTGCTTGCCTCGGGCCGGGTAGATGCGGAGGCCCGCGAGGAGAACACGTTGCAAAAGGAGAAGGCCGATGCTTGATTCATTTGCGGTTATCATCATTGTTTCCACCATTGCCTCAGGCATCCGGCTGGCCACGCCTTTTCTGCTGGCTTCCCTGGGAGAGGCCCTGGGGCAGCGCAGCGGTGTGCTTAATCTGGGCGTGGATGGAGTTATGCTGATTGGTGCCTTTGGCGCCTATTACATGGTTTTACAGAGCAATAACCCCTATTACGGGCTGCTGGTTGGTATTGGCCTGGGAATACTGCTGGGTATTTTTTATGGCATCATCACTCTGTATATGCACGCGGAACAGGGGGTGAGCGGTATTGGTATTTATCTCTTTGGTCTGGGTATGAGTGATCTGCTCTTCCAGAAATTTGTTGGTACGCCGCGTCCGATTCTGCCCTTTATGCCGCTCCATTTTCCGGTGCTTTCTGATCTGCCCATTGTCGGTGAGATGCTCTTTCAGCACTCGATTATCGTCTACATTGCCTTCGGGCTGGTTCCTGTGATGAGTTTTATCCTGCATCATACGACCTACGGCCTGAATATCCGGGCAATTGGCGAAAACCCGGAAGCCGCTGACAGCCTGGGAGTGAGCGTCATTGCCACCCGCTTTTCCGCCATAGTCATTGGCAACGGGCTGGCCGGCCTTGCCGGAGCCGCTCTTGCCATTGAGCTTGGTATTTTTCAGCAGAATCTGACAAATGCCATGGGCTTTATTGCCATTGCCCTGGTCTATTTCGGGGCCTGGAGCCCCAAGGGGGTTATGATTGGTTCTCTGGTCTTTGGTCTTGTTCAGGCTGTTGTTCTGCAGTTTAAGACCTTTGGGGTGATTCCCAGGTCAGCTTCAGACCTGGCCGCCATGGCACCGGCCATTATTACCATTCTTGCCCTTGTCGTTGTGGCCAGACGGTTTAAACAACCATCGGCCCTGACAAAACCCTATGTTCGCGGCAGCTGAAACCGTTTTCAGCTTTGCCGGTTTTCTGAAAAATCGCCGCAGGTGCGGGTGTAAGCATGCCTGAGTGAGAGGTTTTTCGTGTTCATTGTGGCGGCTCATCCGGGTTTGCCACGCTGGTTATCATTTTTTATAAGGAGAGTAGGACAATGAAAAAGATTATCCTGAGTTTGTCGGCTGTGGCTCTGGCAGTAATGGTCATGGCGCCCACATCATTGCTGGCAGCAGGCAAGGCGTTGCGTATTGCCATTATTGCCCCGAGCGCGCAGAACGATCTGGCCTTTACCCAGAGCATTGTAGACGGCATCAAGGCTATCCAGAAAGAACGTGAGATTGACCTTGCCGTTACCGATGGCACCTTTGTCGTTGAAGACGCGGCAGCTGCCATCCGTGATTACGCGAAAAAAGGGTATGACCTGGTTATTGCCCACGGTTCCCAGTATGGCGGTTCCCTGAAGGAGATCGCCCCTGACTTTCCTGATACTGCCTTTGCCTGGGGTACCTCTGCAGATACCTTTGGTTTGAAAAATGTATCCTCTTACGAGGCAGCCTCTGATGAAGGCGGCTATGTGATGGGCGTTATGGCTGCTGCCATGAGCAAGAAAGGAGGCGTTGGTGTTGTCGGTCCGATTGAAGTTGGTGATGCCAAACTTTATGTTGACGGCTTTGTCAAAGGCGCCAAGGCCCAGAACCCGAAAATCCGGGCAAAGGTTAATTATATCGGTTCATTCAGTGATGTAGCTCTTGCCGCTGAGGCTGCCAAGGCGCACATGGCTGCAGGCGCTGACGTACTCACCGGCACCGCCCAGATGGTTGTCGGCGCAATCGGTGCTGCCCGTGCCAAACGTGTACCCTGGTTTGGTACCCAGGCCAACCAGACTTCCCTGGCTCCTGAAATTGTTGTGGCCTCCCAGGTATATAAATGGGAAGTGGTCTTAAAGCAGATTATTGCAGATATGGACAAGGGCGTAAAAGGCGGAAAATTGTATAAAATCAATCTTGC
>QNYF01000075.1 GCA_003978695.1 Desulfobulbus sp.
TGTTTGTTGAAAAAGATTTTTTGGGCCGGAAGGTGCTCATTACAGCCGGACCAACCCGTGAGCCCATAGATCCTGCAAGGTATTTGAGTAATCGCTCCAGTGGTAAGATGGGTTATGCTCTTGCCAGGGTTGCACGGAGACGAGGGGGGCGTGTCACCCTTGTGTCCGGCCCTGTAAATCTTGCTCCACCTCCTGATGTCGAATGTGTTAATGTCCTGACAGCAGCAGAAATGCATAAGGCTGTAATGGAGCGTGCAGCTGATTCTTCCATTATCATAAAAGCTGCAGCTGTGGCTGATTTTAAACCTCAGGAATCCAGCCCCCGTAAAATAAAGAAATCAGGTGCTGATTTAACCCTTGAGCTGACAGCCAACCCCGATATTCTGGCCGGTCTTGGCAAGGCAAGAACAGACCATCAGCTGCTTGTGGGGTTTGCCGCGGAAAGTGACAATCATGAGGATGAAGGCCAACGTAAACTTTATGACAAGAATGTTGATTTGATGGTAGTGAACGATATACTTGGAGAAAAAACCGGCTTTGATGTGGATACTAATCAGGTGACCCTGATTACCCGCAAGAGTGTACAGCCGTTACCATTACTGTCTAAGGAGGAAACAGCCGGCAGGATTCTGGACAAGATTCTTGAATTATCCCGGAAATAAATGAACAATGAACAGGTAAAAAAAAGGCCCTGTTGCCAGTGCCCCCTTTTTGTTGTTCGTCTAAAACAAACCAATCACCCTCCACGGATGAGCTGTTGAAGAAAGTATGTTCACCCGTGGAACGGTGCGGTCTCTAGAGTAAGGTTGTTTTATCCCATCATTGCGTATTCATAAATCGCCATCACTTCTTCCTTGTTTGGCTGGCGGGGGTTGTTTTCTACCGGCCTGGCAACTGTTAAAGCTATTTCCGCCATTTCCTCTATTTTGTCTTCTGGAATATCCAATTCTTTAAGAGTGGCCGGGATATTGAGATCACTGTTTAACAGATGCAGCTCTTCAACCAGTTCTCCGGCGGCGTCACGTACAGAGAGTTTTTCAGTGTTCACTCCGAACAGCTCTGCCAGCAGAGCATGTTTTTTAAGATCGCCAATCAGATTGTATTCTGTAACGTAAGGCAGGAGAACAGCATTTGCCAGACCATGACTGATACCAAACATGCCGCCAAGTGGATAGGCCATGGCGTGAACAAGACCGACACCGGCAATAGCAAGGGCCTTGCCCCCGAGAAGACTCCCCATGAGCATGTTTGACCGTGCCTCCATGTTGCGGCCGTCAGCATAGGCATCCCGGATGTTATTTACTATCAGGCCAATTGCTTCAAGAGAATACATTTCTGAAATCGTATGCGCCCCAACAGAGGTATAAGCCTCAAGGGCATGGGTCATTGCATCAATACCCGTTGCGGCTGTTACATGAGGCGGCAGGCTGATGGTGAGGGAGGGATCAAGTACAGCTGCTTCCGGATAGAGCGGATCTCCGTTCATGCCGGCTTTTGATCCTGTTTCTTCATTGATGAAGACTGCTGTAAAAGTGACTTCTGCACCTGTCCCGGAGGAGGTCGGCACCATGATTTTGGGAACGCCTGCTTTTGCAATTTTACCAAGACCTATATAATCAACAGCTTTGCCGCCGTTGGTCAACAGAATGGAGATGGCTTTGGCGACATCCATAGCAGATCCCCCACCCACTCCGACGACACAGTCGCAACTGTTTTTTCGGGCAAGCTCGGCTCCATTATCAGCAAGGCGCAGGCCGGGTTCAGGGTCGACCTGGTCATAGAGTACAAAGTCAATCCCGGCGGCTGTCAGCGGCTTGGTCACTGGTTTGTCCTGATTTGCCTGAACAAGACCTGGATCCATGACAACAAGGGGCTTACTGCTGCCCAGGTCTGCAATAATTGCGGGGAGGGTGTTAATAATCCCCTGGCCGAAATGAATCTGGGTTGGTTGGGTAATGGTGAACGTTGATACTGTCATGGGGAGCTCCAAATTAATGAATTACAGAAAGCCAATGGAGGCAAAAAGAACAAACTTTTCTTTCTGCCCTTGTCATATTGTTGTTAAGTTGCATAATATATCTACTGGCCAATTTTAGCAAATAAACCGGGTATACCATGGAATTGAGCAGATCTGAACAGAAGCGCAGGATAAAACAGTTGGAAAAGCTGGTAATTCAACTCATTGAATTACCAGAAAAACAACAGCGTGAGCTTCCCCTTGCAGAAGATATTGTGGAATACATAAAAGAAGTCCGGGGGCTTAAAGGAGGCGCAAGGAAGAGGCAGGTTAAATATATAACAAAACTGCTTCGTTCCGAATCCGTTGAACCTGTGTATGATTACCTCGCAAAACAGCAGGGGAGCAGTCTGCTGCAGAAAAAACAGTTCCATGAGATTGAATATTTACGTGATATTCTCATTGAAGAGGCGATTGCCGCAAGACGCCTGGCCAAAGAAACACAGGAGGAGTTAAGCGAGAATTGGCCTTCCAGGGTAGTCAGTGATATTACGATGGAACTCCCCGAGGTAGACAGTAAAGAGTTGACGCGTCTGGCTTTTTTATTTGCCATGACCCGAAGTAAAAGACATAGTCGGGAAATTTTCAGGATGTTACAGGCTGCCAGAGAGCAGGAACAGCTGAACAGGAAAGGCATTGTGTGAATTATTTCACCACGCTGGAGATAATTCCTCCCAGAGCGGTGAAATATTTGCTCAAGAAGGTTGCTATTCAGGTCGCACCACGACTTTGGCATAACGTGTGGTCTGTAACTGTAACTGTTCAGGAGCACCTCACGGAGTCTTCGCTTACCTCTTCGTCCATTTAAGCCTACTCAAGTACACTTCACAGGAAGCGTAGACTCCGAATTTAAGACATTCCTGAACAGTTACAGGACGGAGGTTCTGCAAGTTTTTCGCACCCACCTGAAGAGTTACCTCAAGAACTGATACGGGAATTATGAGTCTTCCTCATCAATTTTAAGAATTTTGTCACCGGGCTGCAGACTTTGGCCAACCTTGGTGCTGACCGTGCGAACAGTTCCGGAAACTTCGCATGCCAGAGGTGTCTGCATCTTCATGGCCTCCATTACAGCCACCTGATCTCCCTGGCTGACCTCCTGACCAACTTTTACGTTGATTCCGCAGATATTACCGGCAAACGGTGCCCGTATGTCGCCACTTTTAGCAAGATTTGCAATTTCTTCTTTGGATAGAGTTGCGACAGTCTGGCTTCCTGCTTTTTGTTCTGGCTCAAAGCTGAACACTCTTTGATGGTGGTCAACGTTCAGGTACACCTTGGTTATGCCATCATCTGCTTCTGAGGCAGGACCAATTTCCAGTATGTGTTCCTTGCCTGCCTGATCTTTAAATTTCAGGGTTTCACCAAGTGTAAAACCTCCCTGACGCAGAAAAATCGACGGTGGCAGGACATAAGACTGACCAAACTCTTCGACAAATTTAAAGAAGTTCACTGCGTCGTTTGGATGTTGCAGGTAGGTTACCAGTTGCTGCTCTGTGGGTTCAGTCCCCAGTTGTTCTGTGAGGTTTGCCCGTTCAGTTTCAATGTCCATATCCTCAATTTCTTCAACCCCGCCATCTTCTTCAAGAATTGTTTTCCAGTCGGGACCAAACACCTTTTCAAAAATCCAGTCTGCAGGTTTGTAAAAAGGGAAAGGACCGTATTTTCCCAGAAGCAGGTTTTTGAGATCACCTGAGGGATTGCTGTACCGATCTTCATCAAGGACATTGGCAACAGCTGTGGTCCAGAGAATTTGAGAGCCGGGAGTAACACTCCAGTAGTTGCCCAGATCCTTTTGCACTTCGGGAAGTTCTTTGTGCAGGATGTCGGGCATTTTATCGAGAAAACCACCCTTGCTGGCCTGTTCAAGGCTTGATCCCATGGCTCCACCCGGGAGTTTATGAATCTGCACAGTGGGAAGAAATCCTTTAATCTGCGCTTCAAATTGTGCGTAATATGGGCGCTGATCACGAATAATATCAGATGTTGCAATAACGGCATCTTCGTCAATACCAATGGCTGTATGGCCCAGGTCGTTCATGGTTTGAAGAACCGTAAGAATTGGCGGAGGACCGTAGAATCCGGTGAAGGCATGATCAGAGGCGTCAACAATTGTCGCCCCATGCAAGATGGCTTCCGTAATACGGCCAATATCGTTTCCGTCTGTGTTGTGTCCGTGATAATGGATGACAATCTCAGGATAAGCCTGTTTGATGGCATCAACCAGTTCTCCGATACGGCGTGGTGTGCCTAAACCACCATGATTTTTAATGCAGAGAATGACATCCTTACCAGTAACGTCAAGAATTTCCTGTACCTTTCCTACGTAGTACTTGTTGGTATGCTCAGGTCCTGTTGAGAAGCAAATACAGGGCTCGTTAAGTTTACCCGCCTTGGCAACCTCCTCAAAGACTGCCTGCATATTAGGGATATAGTTCATGAAGTCGAACGTACGCCAGACATCGACGTATTTGGCAAATTCGCGAACAGTCAGCCTGATGACATTTTGCGGGTACGGACGGTATCCAAACAGGTTCACGCCCCGGCACAGGGTTTGGAACATTGTGTTTGGCATAGCCTGACGTAATAATTCCAGCTTGAGAAAGGGATCAACCTGCTTCCGTAAAATATCCACATGAACCGAAGCACCACCTGTTATTTCCAGAGAGAAATAACCCGCAGCTTCACGTGCTTTAGCGGCCATAAGGTCTGTGTGCAGCAGTATTCGGTTTTTATAGTCCGACTGGGACATGTCCCGGGCCGTGTTCGTGATATAATAACCATCAGCTGCTCGCAGCGTTGAAAGCACTGTGGATGTATCCATATCCTGGGTAATTCGTGTCATAACCTGTATCCGTTGAGTCTTATAAATGTGGAAAGTTAAACTGGTTTTTATTACGCAGCGTATGTGTTTGAACCCTTGTGATGAATCTCTGCTATCAAACGGGCGAGTTTATTCACTTCGCTACTGTCTTCTTCGTAATCAAGCAGATATTCATGGGTTTCAAGAAAAGAAGTGTCAAAATCGCCATCTTGAAAGTCAGGATCATTGAGCAGATTCAGATAAAAGGGAATAGTTGTTTTGGGGCCGGTAATAACGAAGTTTGTCAGGCATCGTTTAAGCCTGTCAACAGTTTCATTCCATGACCAGCCAAAAACTGTCAGTTTAACGAGGAGCGAATCATATACCTGCGGGATGGTAAATCCCTGATAGCAGAATCCGTCAAGACGAACGCCATAGCCACCGGGAGAACGATATACTGAAACGGTTTTGCCACCTTCGGGCATAAAATCATTTTTAGGATCCTCAGCGTTGATGCGCAACTCAATAGCATGGCCGCGTAATTGAACGTCACTCTGCGCAAAAAGAAGGTCTTTGCCAAGTGCAAGTTTGATTTGGGTGCGGACAATGTCAATACCCGTAATCATTTCAGATACAGTATGTTCCACCTGGAGTCGTGTATTGATCTCCATAAAGTAGAAGTTGCCGTCATCAGCCAGGAGAAATTCAACCGTGCCGGCGTTAAAATAGTTGGCTGCTTTAGCTGCTTTTACTGCAGTATCACAGATGGATTGACTCTGTTCCTCGGTTAAATGAAAAGCCGGGGCAATCTCGATTAATTTCTGGTTACGACGCTGGATTGAACAGTCTCTGGTGCCAAGGTGGACTGTATGGCCGGTCTGGTCGGCAATAATTTGCACTTCAACATGTTTAGGGCGGACGACGACCTTTTCAAGGTAGACGGAATCGTCGTTAAAGGCGGCCATTGCCTCGGACCGGGCAATTTCGTATTGCTCAGCAAGATCCTCTTCCCTCT
>QNYF01000073.1 GCA_003978695.1 Desulfobulbus sp.
TGAACAACCTGCCAATCTTTCAACTAACGATTTATTCTTGTGAAGAAAAACCGAACCTACAGCAGCCACATCAAGGCAATGATAAGAAAGAAGATGGCAGGATAGAGAACCATCTAAATCTTGTCCCGTTTTTCCCCAGTATTTAAAAAATATTTTTTGGGTCAATTATTTCTCCTGTTTCATCATTGCCAATCAAGTTCAAGATTTATTCTTACATCATCATACCATACCCCCTTTATCATATAGTGATAAACCCCCTATTTTTTCGAAGTTTTTTATCATCAGATAAAACCATTCTCCTGCAAGGATTATGAACAATTTCTGGTTAAGAACTCATGAAAAGCTGCATATTTTTTTACTGATCAACATGTCTGCTGTTGAAGCGTAAGTGATGCATTGCTGTATACAACAATGCCAGCCAACAAGCCGAGTTGGCGGGCATTATGCTACCAGGCTGCAAATTCCACTTATTCCCTGCAAGCGATGGCTGTTAATTGCGCATTGGTGGTTGTTATCGCCCGCAGGCAAGCGAGGAACGAGACTCCGGGTGGTGGCTCCTGTGGTTGATCGGGTTGCGAGTATCCCGCCTTAGATTATTTGCTTGTTCTCCTGTGCAATCAGAGAGAAGTGCTGGTATGGTATGGACAATTATGGTACGTCGTGCGTACCGTTTTGGTGGAATGTTTTTTTATATTCAGTTTGCCGGGCCGGAAAAAAATCTCGCATACCAATCATATTTCAGTCATCCGGGAGGATTTGCCATGACTGCATTCAGCTATCAGAACCCGTTTCCTTTAGGTGCAGATACCACCAGGTACCGTCATATTGAAGGCTCGGAAGAGTTTGTCAGCGTGGGTGAGTTTAACGGGCAGCCTGTGGTTCAGGTGGTTCCTGAAGGGTTGACCAGGCTGGCAACGCTTGCCATGCATGATGTTTCTTTTTTTCTGCGGCCCGGACATAACCGGCAGGTGGCAGCAATTCTGGATGATCCCGAGGCCTCGGACAACGACCGGGCAGTGGCGCTGGCCATGCTGCAGAATGCGGAAATCGCTGCCCGTGGCATCCTGCCCATCTGTCAGGATACCGGCACAGCCATTGTCATGGCCAAAAAGGGACAGCAGGTCTGGACGGGGTGTGATGATGCCGAGTATCTTTCCGCAGGTATTTTTGCCACCTATACGCAGGATAACCTGCGCTACTCGCAGACCGCCCCGCTGACCATGTATGAGGAGACCAATACCGGGGATAACCTGCCAGCCCAGATTGACATTTACGCCACCACCGGCGATACCTACTCCTTTTTATTCATTGCCAAAGGCGGGGGCAGCGCCAACAAGAGTTTTCTCTTTCAGGAAACCAAGGCGCTGCTCAACCATGACGCACTGGTCGCCTTTCTCAGCAAAAAGATGCGTTCTCTTGGTACGGCAGCCTGCCCGCCCTACCATATTGCCTTTGTTATTGGCGGCACCAGCGCTGAGGCCAACCTGAAAACAGTAAAACTGGCCTCAACCAGATACCTGGACACCCTGCCAACAAGCGGCAACAAACAGGGCCGCGCCTTCCGTGACCTTGCTCTTGAGCAGGAACTGCTGGAAAAGGCGTATAAGTTGGGGATTGGCGCCCAGTTTGGCGGCAAATACTTTGCCCATGATATCCGGGTGATACGCCTGCCACGGCATGGCGCATCCTGCCCTGTGGGTATGGGAGTGTCCTGTTCTGCTGATCGAAATATCAGGGCAAAAATTGATAAAAATGGTTTGTGGCTGGAAGAACTGGATTATACCCCTGGCGAGCGCATTCCGGCTGAGCTTCGCCAAAGTACAGACAAAGACGCCGTGGCCATTAACCTCAACGCCCCCATGGCCGACATTCTTGCCCAGCTTGGCCGCTACCCGGTTTCCACCCGGGTGCTGCTCAGTGGTGAAATAATTGTTGGCCGGGATATTGCCCATGCCAAATGGAAAGAGCTGCTCGACAGCGGCAAAGCGTTACCGGATTACCTGAAAAATCATCCAGTCTATTACGCAGGCCCGGCCAAGACCCCGCCGGGAAAACCATCCGGCTCTTTTGGCCCGACCACAGCCGGCCGCATGGACTCCTATGTCGACCTGTTTCAACAGCATGGCGGGTCCCTGGTGATGATTGCCAAGGGCAACCGGTCGCAGCAGGTAACAGCGGCCTGCAAGGACCATGGCGGTTTTTACCTTGGCTCCATTGGCGGCCCGGCAGCCCTGCTTGCTGAAAACAACATCACCGCTGTTGAGTGCATCGACTATCCTGAGCTTGGCATGGAAGCTGTCTGGAAAATCACGGTCAACAACTTTCCCGCCTTTATCCTGGTGGATGATAAAGGAAATGATTTTTTCAGCCAGCTGGGCTGACCTGGAATTGCAATAACTATGCGGCTTGAAAACGTCATTCCCTGGGGCAGATCGCTGCAGGAATACCGGGAAATGTTTGCACTCACTGATGAGGATTTTAAAAAAAAGATCCTTGGCTGCGCTGACGGGCCAGCCTCGTTTAATGCAGATCTAACCCGGCTCGGAGGGCAGATAACCTCGGTTGACCCTCTATACAGATTCAGTGCTGAGCAAATTCGGCAGCGTATCGGCGCTGTGTACCCAGTGGTCATGGACCAGATGGCAGAAAATGCTGATAAATATATTTGGACGACCATTACCAGCATCCCTGATCTGGGCAAAAAACGAATGAAGGCCATGCACGCATTTATTGACGATTTTGCCACCGGAACTCAGGCAAAACGATACATCGACGCCTCCTTGCCGGTGCTCCCTTTTCAGGACAGAGATTTTCAGCTTGCGCTCTGCTCCCACTACCTGTTTCTTTATAGTGAACAGGTTCCACTTGACCACCATCAGCAGGCAATAGAGGAACTCTGTAGAGTGGCAGATGAGGTGCGGATATATCCGCTGCTCACCCTGAGCGGGGAACCTTCCCCTTATCTCACGCCTGTTATTGAAGAACTTGAAAAGAAAGCAATGACAGCCAGAATTGTTCCTGTATCCTATCAATTTCAGAAAGGGGCAACCGAGATGTTGCTTGTGCAACATCTCCCAACAGCCTGTAGCGGAGGGTAAGCATGAAGCTCATTGACCGGTTTGCTCGCAATATTCTTTTCCCTGCAAAAGTCTACTCGCAAACCTCTGTTCTCCTCAGCTTCTCGATCTGTCTTCTGGTGTGTACCACCATCCCAGTTGCTGCCGGAGCCAACACGTTTACCGTCAATTCCGGCTATGATGTTGCCGACCTCACTCCCGGCAATGGCCTTTGCGTGGCATACCTTATTGTGATACCTCCATTTGTTCTCCCATTTTGTACCCTGCGGGCTGCTATACAGGAGACAAACGAACTGCCTGGGCCCGATATTATCAAACTCCCCTCCGGGACCTTACGAATAACACTTGAGGGAAGAGAGGACGATCTCGCACAAACAGGCGACTTCGACATTACAGATGACCTGGAGATCAGAGGCAAGGGACAGGGAAAAACGTTTATCAACGCAGACGATCTTGATCGGGTTCTTGATATTATCACCCCCGGGATCAAGGTGACCCTCAGCGGGGTTACTCTTATCCATGGTAACCTCCCCGCCGGTTTACCTGTTGACCAGCAAGGCGGGGCCGGAATTCGTAACAGGGGAGACCTGATCCTGAGCAACTGCTCTCTGGAAAACAACACCCTGCATGGCATAGAAACCGGCGACAGTGGTGCGGGCATTGCAAACCATGGCTCCTGCAGACTGGTCTACTCCACCCTCAATGACAATCACTCAAAAAACGAGGCGGGCGCTGTTTTTAATGCTTCCCAGGGCAGCCTTACGGCCTATGCCTCAACCATTTATGATAATCTGGCGGCAACAGGAGGAGGAATAACCAATTACGGCACAGCCAGCCTTACCAACATGACCATCAGTAATAATCGGGCAACCTCTCCGGGAATCTCGGGCGGCGGCATAGAAAATTATGGCACGATGACCATCCGCCAGAGCACTATTGCGGAAAATTCTGCCGTGGACGGCGGGGGAATAGGCAATTTCGATACGTTATTGATGATAAATACTCTTTTAACTGCCAACAGCGGCGATAATTGCAACGGCAGCAGCGAAATTACCTCGCAGGGGGGAAACCTTGACGACAACAGCTCCTGCTTTATGGCCGCAACAGATGATGATCTCTTTGATGTCGACCCGAAAATCGAACAGCTGCGGGATAATGGCGGTTTCACCCTGACCCACAGAATCTACTATTCAAGTCCTGCCCGGGACAAAGGCTTGCCCATTGCCTCCATTACCCGTGATCAGCGGGGCCGGTCGCATAACGGTGACGGCAGGTACGATATCGGTGCTTTTGAGGCTGCCATTCCCATCACGCCAATACTTGAGAGATTACTCCTCCTCGACACCTGGCCTCTCGATGACCAGAACGCAGCCAGCAGACAATACGACAAAAAATCTGCCAGGATAGCGCCATGAACAGTTTTGGCCGCCTGTTTCGAGTCTCCATTTTTGGAGAAAGCCACGGTATCCAGATTGGCACGGTTATAGACGGCTGTCCTGCGGGAATTCCGCTGTGTGAGGATGATTTAACAGAAGACTTTGCCCGCAGAAGGGCCGGAGGACGTGGCACAACTCCCCGGGTGGAGCCGGATCTGCCAAAGATTGTCTCAGGTGTGTTCCGGGGAAAAACAACAGGTGCGCCCCTGACCATTGTCTTTGAGAATACCAACACCCGGTCAAAGGATTACGACAACCTCCTCAGCCATCCCCGACCTGGTCACGCGGATTTTACCTCATGGCAGAAATATGGTGGATATAACGACCCCAGGGGCGGCGGTCATTTTTCCGGACGCATTACTCTGGGCATTGTTGCAGCCGGTGTTGTTGCCAAAAAAATCATAGCCCCTGCCACGGTCTCGGCCCACCTGATTGAAGCAGGAGGCAATACAGATATTGCCGCAGCTGTTGAAGAAGCCATTGCAGCCAAAGACTCCATTGGCGGGATTATTGAATGTCGCTGCCACGCTCTGCCCATTGGGCTTGGGGAACCGTTTTTTGATTCAGCTGAGGCATTGATCGCCCACATGGTCTTTGCCATACCGGCCACCCGGGGCATAGAGTTTGGTTCCGGGTTCCGATGTGCTGCCATGAAAGGCAGTGAGCATAACGATTTGATAATCAACAAACAGGGGGCCACTGCTACCAACAATGCCAGTGGGATTAACGGCGGCATCACCAATGGCAATGATATTGTCTTCCGGGTACCCATCAAGCCGACATCAAGTATCGGCATTACTCAGGATACATTCGATTTTGACAAGAACCGTGTGGAACCGCTGCTCATTGAGGGGCGGCATGACGTCTGCATTGCCCTGCGCATCCCGGTGGTCATCGAATGCGGAACCGCCATTGTGCTGGCAGATATGATGCTGCGGGAGCAACAGAAAAAACGGATTTTTTAAAGGCCGAAATGCCTGCTCCTGCAGGCGGCAAACACTACGGAAACACTACGGAGCCTGAATCTGAGGTCAGGCCATGGGAAGATTCGGGCTATTATTTGGGGTACTGCTCTCCAATATCCTGTTCACCACCTGGCGAACATCGGCAAGGCATCACCGGCCCCGGGGATTATTCTCTTTACAGTTACAGTTACCGGCTTTGGATTCGGCCATGATACGCTCTATAATTGTTGAGCGGCCATGTTGTTGAACGTCTTGTTCTATATCCTGCACAGTATAGTTATGACAAAAACAGACCGTTTTGCCCATGGGAATACCATCCTTTATCTATGAGATGATGAAACGTAAAACTCTCTATAGCCCTGCTATATTACAAATCTACAAATATAAAAAGGCTTTTATGCGCCGGGAACTTTTTTACCGATGGCCCTTCTGTAGCCGAACAACCCCTTATAACCATATTTCATTTTTTCAGGCTGGCAAGTATCCAGGCAAGGGGTTATACTCTTTTTCAAAATGAACTGTAACTCTTCAGGTGGATACTGAAAACGTAACTCTTCAGGTAGCACCACAACTTTGGCATAACGTGTGGTCTGTAACTCTACAAAAATGCCTCAGGTCTTTTTTCTTCAACAAGACGGCCAGCCAGCCTACCAGACATGCAGATTACACCTACAAAACTTATCCTGTCGGCAGCACTT
>QNYF01000005.1 GCA_003978695.1 Desulfobulbus sp.
ATGATCGGCTTTGATATTCCTATGCTCCACGGTATCCCGGTTCTTACGCTGCTTATGGGAGCCTCGATGTATCTGCAGCAGAAAATGACTCCGACCACGGCTGATCCGACCCAGGCCAGGATTATGCAGTTTCTGCCGGTTGTTTTTACCTTCATGTTTATTAATTTTGCTTCCGGTCTGGTGCTGTACTGGTTCGTCAATAACCTGCTCTCTATTCTTCAGCAGCAGGTGATAAACCGGCAGACCAGTAAGGCATAAATCAGATTTCACAGGAAAAAGCTTTATGGCAAAAGGAAAAGATTTTTACGGTAAGGATGTTCCTGAAGTAATTAAAAAAGCATGTAAGGAGATGTCTGCCGCACAGGGCGATCTTGCTATTGAAGTGATCGAAACCGGGTCAGCCGGCATTTTTGGTCTCTGTAAGAAGAAAGCACATATCAGAGTTACCCGAAAGGTTGAGGTGGCTGATAAAGACGCTGTGGAAAAGGAGACGTCAGCGGTTCAGGAAAGTCCGGTTCAAGAGGGCGCAACCCCGAAAAAACAATCATCGAAGAAGAAAAAACCGGGAGCAAAAAAGAAAGCGGAAAAGCCGAAATCGGCAAGTAAAAATACGGAAAAATCATCCTCAAAGGCTGTTTCGTCTGCCCGGGCCAAAGATGCTGTTGTTCGTGAATTGCCTTCTGAAGAGGTACTTGCGTCTGTAAAAGACGACATCAGTCTGCTGATGGAAAAAATGGGTTTTCCCTCCGAGGTTGAGGTCACACTTGTCGATTATACCCTTGAATGTCAGATAACGGGTGAGCATGAGGAAGCGCTGATTGGTAATGATGGCAGAACACTCGACAGTCTCCAGTATTTGCTGCGCAAGATGATGTCCAGGCGTCTTCCTGATCGTATGATGCTTTCCCTTGATGCTGGACAGTATCGCCAGCGCCGGACGGAAGAACTCAAAGAGCGGGCTGTAGAGCTTGCGGCCCAGGTTAAAGAAGATGGTAAGACCCAGGCTATTGCCGCGTTGAATCCTTCAGAAAGGCGGGTTGTTCACATGATTCTGCAGGAAGATAAGGCCATCCGCAGTCGTTCAGTCGGCGAAGGATTGTTTAAAAAAATTCTCATCTATAAACCCGGTAAAAAGAATAAATCCGGTTCCCGTAAGGGGAAAGGACGCCAGGGTGGACGGTCGTCCGGCAACAAGTGATACCATAGCCGCCATTGCCACAGCACCTGGTACTGGCGGTATTGGTATTATCCGTATCAGCGGGCCGGAGTCGGCTGCTCTTCTGGGCAAACTGTTTACTCCCCGCAACCCGCATTCCTCTTTTGAAAGTCACAAGCTTTACTACGGTACAATAAAAGATCGTCAGGGAAGAATTCTTGATGAAGTTCTTGCGGTGTATATGCGGGCTCCTCATACCTATACCCGTGAGGATGTGGTGGAGTTGCATAGTCACGGAAGTCATCTTGTTCTGCAGTCAATTCTTACAGAAGTACTGTCCTGCGGGGCACGGGCCGCAGCTTCCGGAGAGTTTACCAAGCGGGCTTTTCTGGCTGGCCGTATTGATCTCACCAGGGCCGAGGCCGTGATAGATTTATTACAGGCGCAGACCGGCAGCGGTGTGCGTCTTGCCGTGGATCAGCTCCAGGGGGCGCTCTATGATGCTGTAGCCTCAATTCGTCACACCTTGGTAGATCTTCTGGCTGTTGTTGAAGTTGCTATTGATTTTCCCGATGATGATGTGGAGATTATTGATGTCACATCAATGCAGTCTCAACTTCAGGAAAAAGTCATTGCCCCTCTGGTACAGCTTATTGGTTACGCGGATAAGGGCAAGGTTATCAGGGAGGGCGTGAACGTCGTTATTGCCGGTCGTCCCAATGTTGGTAAATCAAGCCTGCTGAATGGTCTGCTTCGTGATGAGAGGGCGCTTGTAACTGCGATCCCCGGAACGACCAGAGATACCATTGAGGAGTTGATTTCCGTCAAAGGCATCCCGGTTCATCTTGTTGATACTGCCGGCATTCGTTCGCATGAAGATGTTGTCGAAGAGCTTGGTATTGAAAGGGCCAGACGTAAACTTGATGAAGCCGATCTTGTCCTTTTTGTCCTTGATCTGGATGCAGGAGTGTCTGATCTGGACCGGGAATTATACCAGACCCTGGGTGACAAAAAGCGTATTCTGGTGCTGAATAAACTCGATATTGCTGGAGATAAACAGCGCACAGTCATCCGCAATGAGTTTGGGACAGATACGTTGGTAGAAATTTCAGCCCGGGAGGGGACGGGCCTTGACGATCTGCTGGAAGCTCTGTATGTCGAGATCCTTGGAGAAAAGGAGGGCATTGCGGAGCAGGTATCCTGTGCCCCTAACCTGCGGCACAGGATAATACTTGAGAAAACTCTGGCTGCCTGTGAACAGTTACGGGCAACACTTGATCTGGGTGCTCCAGCCGACCTGGTGGCGGTGGATTTACAGGTGGCACTTGATCATCTCGGCGATATAGTGGGCCTGACAACCCCCGAAGATGTGCTTGATGCCTTATTCTCCAGATTTTGCATAGGAAAATAGACGGGTTATTTTTTGCTGGTTGCCTGAGGATTTGCTGGAGACGTACTTGAAGAGACTGCCTGCTGAGATAGTTTTTTCTCCTTGCTGTCTGCTGCTTTAATTTCGCCGTTAAGGGCAGCGCCGGATTCAACGGTCAGGTTTGCTGCTGTCACCGTTCCATGAATGATGGAGGTCGCCTGGGCAATAAATGTTTCAGCGGTGACGTTCCCTTTGATGGTTCCGTGGCAGATCATGGTGCTGATCTGGACATCCCCTGTTATTTTTCCCGTTTCGCTCAGCACCAGATAATCACCGTAAATATCGCCGTCAATATGGCCGTCGATACGGGTTTTGCCTTTAAACCGTATTTCTCCGGTAATCAGCATGTCTTCTGACAGGATAGATGAAATAGGTTCATTCATGCCTGTTGCGGCAGGTGTAGTTTTTTTAGAAGAAAAGATTCCCATAATTTATTTGTCTGTTAGTTAGTGTCTGTCCAGTAATGAGAATTTTCGTTCGAGTTCAAGGAGCATAGAAGAACAAAAGCGCAGCATATTACACATATGTGAGCATATTATTTTTCGTAGTGACGAAGAAATCTGGCGAAAAGGCCATTTCTGGGTGGTGCTAGTTAGTTAGATGCCGTTACGGTCATGCCATTTACCCGCATATACTTGAGCGGGTTAATGGCC
This sequence comes from Desulfobulbus sp., assembly GCA_003978695.1. Classification (GTDB taxonomy): domain Bacteria; phylum Desulfobacterota; class Desulfobulbia; order Desulfobulbales; family Desulfobulbaceae; genus Desulfobulbus_C. The sequence continues at coordinate 3,239 of QNYF01000005.1, forward strand.
TTTCCCCAGTGACGGACTTCATAATGGAGATGAGAGCCTGTCGACCTCCCGGTACTGCCGACCCGGCCAATAATCTGTCCTCGTTTGACCTGATCACCACGTGATACGAGTCGTTTGGAGAGATGGGCGTACATGGTTTCATAGCCATTACCATGCTGCAAAACAATACAGTTGCCATAGCCGGACTGATATCCTGCTTTCTTGACCACTGCGTCCCCTGTTGAGCGGACACTGTCTCCAGTGTTTCCTTTAAAATCGATACCTTCGTGAAATGCTCTATGTTTGTTCATCGGGTCATTGCGTGGCCCGAAAGGTGAGCTTATTTCGGTATAGATAGGGAACCCCAGAGGCATCTTTTTGATTAACGAGAGATATGTATCAGCATCTGTGATCAGCCGGTCGGAATAGTCGTCAAGGGAGATGAAAGGTCCACCGCTATGATCTGCTGCTTTATCAGTTTTGACCTTTACTCCCAGCTCATTGATCACGGTTTCGATAACTTTTGACCGTTGCTCAAAGTCGCTGATTCTGTCTTCAAGCAGCGCTTCCTGATTCTGTTTGAATGCGTCAAGTTTCTGTTGATAATGATCTGCCAGGCTTTCTTTTTCGCTGAGTGCTGTTTCAAGTTGTGTTTTGAGCGCATTCAGCTGCTGCTGCTGCACCGCCTCGCTTGAGTCGATTATTGCCTGAAGCTGCCTGTTTTTTTGAATATTATGTACCCCGAAAAAAGCACTGACGCTCAGGATGCATGCCACGGTCGCCAAAGCTATCAAGCTGTTGCGCAGGGTGGTTTTTTCAAACGCAACTGTTCGACCTTTGCCGGATTCACCAGTGATGATGAGATGCAGTTTTTTACTGGTCATGGGTATTTTTCTTGAGGGTGGAAGTTGTAAGAATGCTTCTTAAAATATTAAACGTTAAATTAATAAGTTATACACTTATTTTTATTTAAAAGCAAGAATAATGAGAAAGTTGACACCAGGGGAGGAAAAAGGGCGAGATTTTTTGGAAAAAAGGAATAATCCGGGTTTTTTGTCGGAAGAAATGCGACGAAAAGGCCCGGATTGTGTGATGTTTGTGCCGGTCGCTCCATCAAAAGAGGGAGTATCGGTGAGCCTTACTGGCAGAAAACGGTTTTGTCTCAACTGGTAAAACTGTCCGCATAGAGTTTTTCAATTGCTGCTTTACCTTTGTCGCTGAGATATCTGGTGCCTGAGCCGACAAAGGTGTCGTAGGCGATAGTGGGGGTTTCTTCCGGCTGCCAGCCGTCATTTTTCCAGGTAAACCAGCCTTCGTGGTTCTGGTCATAGACGTGCAGGGGACGATTAAACAGTTTTGCCAGTTCAACAGCCCAGCCGGTGCCGCCTTTAACGGAGTTGTCCTCAAGAATTGTTCCGATAACAAAGACCTGATGCCCCTTGTTGACCATGTGGAAAATAGCCTGCAGGACTCTTCTGATTTTCTCTGTCTCATAATAGGTGCGGTTCATCATCCGGGAGGCAATCTCCATGCTGATATCACCACGTTGCAGGTCTTCTTCAGACAGGGTAACAGCGTTGCGATCCCGGTTAAGCCGGTGTCCGTCAAAGGTAAAAATAACCTCATTAGCCCCGTATTGTTCAGCCAGTTCACCAAAGGCTGTTTCCGCTCCTTTGAGACCACCATGATACAATGTACAATCGCCAGCATTCATAAATGTCACCCTTGTTGATAGTTATTGAGTTGCCTTGAAATACACCCGCCAGGGTGCAGGGTATCCCTCTATAGTAAGCTCCGGGTCGTTCTTGTCAATAAAATCTTCATAGGATTCAAAAGTCATCCATTCTGTTTTACGCTGCTCATGGCTGTTCATGGGATGTGAGCAGAAACAGCTGATCCCGTTGAAACCGGCCCGAACGAGCCAGTTATGCAGGCATGTGACAGTGGGGACAAACCAGGTGCCCGGTACTTTGGCATAGGTTTTTTCCGGAAAAAGAGCGATGGATTGTTCGCCGGGGATTGCCTGGGACTCAAGGAGCAGGCAGCCGCCGGGTTTAAGCGCATTGCGGAGGTCCCGCAGGGCGTCAATGGGGGAAGGACGATGATATAAAATGCCCAGACAGAAGATAATATCAAAACAAGCGGGAAAAAGAGGCAGATGTTCAATGCCCAGCAGGTCAACGGCAAGATTGTCAAGTCCGGCAAAGGAATGAAGTGCGGAAAAGGTAAAATAATGCTGCACATAGGGCTCAAATCCAAGGACAAAGCGTGGTGAATGGGCTGCCATTCTGAACATATAATAGCCGTTATTGCAGCCGATATCTGCAATTATCTTACCCCGCATGTCAGGGATTTCAGGGAGCAGCCGGTTCCATTTTCGCTGGCTCTGCCATTCCGAATTAATTGCAATATCAAAGACGGAAAA
>QNYF01000012.1 GCA_003978695.1 Desulfobulbus sp.
TCCGAAATAGTTTAAGCAGCTGGGTGTTCTATCTTGAAAAAACAGCAGGGATTATCCTTTGTTTTTTTGGTATCATGATGAGCAGGCACTGAGCGTTCCTGTTTTGAGGGTTGTTTTTCTCGTCAGGTATTCGGGCTTCTGTGGCCATCTTCCCTACATTTAAGGCCGAAGGCTAAGCAATATCGATTTTACAAAAAAACGCCCAAAACCCTGTCAAGAAAAAAACGAGTGCTAATTCACTATTTTCGCTGAATAGTTACGTTATTTTTTCCACCTGCTCCTCTCATGCTTCCCTTGGATTTTTCCATTGTCAATGCATTAAGCAGCTTTTTCGGATCAAAATCATTACCATTTCTTTACCATTACAGCCATTAACTATGCAAGAATTTTAATCTGAAGTACGGTTGACAGGATTAAATAAATCTGACCCCTTTTCCCGTTAGAAGTTGAATTCACCATTTCTAGGCAGAGGGCGTTGAGCCGTTACCAGCTGGAGGGTTCCAGTCAGTCTGCGGCAACAGATTGTGTATAATCCGGCTGCCAGCATGGTTTTTTTAATATCATCAGTCTGCAATGCAGCATTCGGATCGTTTCCGGCCGCTGCCGTGACAATACGTCCACCGGGTTTTAAGAGCATTCTACAGTATTGGAGGATGCTCTTTCTTGTGTGAGCCTGCATCCTGGCGAGACTCTCAAAAAGATAGATTACATCAAATTCAGGAGCAGCCCTGTATTGCAGAATATCTGTGGCGATCAATGCTATCTGCTGTTCCCTGTCAATGGGAGTTTTGTCTGCTGTAGCGGCTGCAGGTTTTTGCAGAAGACCCGTTCCCTGAACCTGTGGGTTATAGCGGACTGCTTCGTAAAGGCGGTCAGTATTTGCACCATCTGTATCAAGCAGCCTGCATGGTTTTTTTGAAGGAATGGTCATCCGGATGATGTGTTGTATTACCTGAGTATCCCCGATCTCTCTCCCCTTATGACCAGGAAGTATCCATGGGTACCATAAATGGGTATTGATGGTTGATGTCATATTTTCTCCCGTGCTAATGAAGATGAGAAATAGCCATTGACAAGAGCACTGAGAGGAAGTACCAAAAGAGAGCTTTGATTCCTCCCTGATAACGGTTCTGCCATTGGCGTGGCTGGGCCGCATACCTGCTTTGCTCCTGTTCTGTTACCTTTTCCGGTGACAGCAGGTAGAGTACGAATTGTGTCGGGACGTACTTCAGGTCATCTTCCATTTTTCTGGTATCCTCTGCAGTGTTCTTTATCTGGTTATACTGTATTGATAACGCCGTAAGAAAGCCAATCGTATGATACGAACAGGCTGATCGGAAAAAACGAAGACCTTTTACAAGAGAATGAGTCATGGAACTTTATCAGCTGCGGACATTTACTACTGTTGCGCAAACAGGACATTTAACACGGGCTGCTGAGCAGCTTGCCATCAGCCAATCCGCTTTGAGCGCACAGATAAAAGCGCTGGAAGAAGAGTTTGGCATGCCCCTGTTTGTCAGAACCGCAAAAGGCATGGTTCTGACGTCGGCGGGTAAAGATTTGCTGGCTCGGGCAAAAAAGGTTCTTGCCGCAAGTGATCAGCTCCTCCACAGGGCCAGAACTTTGCAGGACGAACTGGTGGGGACCGTGCGGGTCGGTCTTAATGAGGACAGTAAATATCTGCGGATTGCCCGGTTGTGTAACCTCGCTTCGGGTAAGTATGCCCGCTTGAATCTGGATATTGTCAACAGTAGTTCCCAGGTGATAGTTAAAGATATTCTTGCAGGAACCCTGGACTGCGGGTTTGTTTTTGGTGAGTATTCCGGCAGCGTGGTGTCGGGAGTTTTTCTCTGTACGCAGCCCATATTGATTACTGCGCCAATTGCCTGGAAAGAGAAAATCTCCCGTGCGACATGGCATGATTTGCTCAAGCTTCCCTGGGCCTGGCAATCGCTGAACTGCCCCTGCCGGACAAAGGCAGAGGAGTTTTTTAAGGAGAACAATCTTGGTATCCCGCGGGCCTTGTTCACTGCAGATCAGGACGAGACAATTCTGGCAATTGTTGAGTCAGGAGCCATTGGCATTGTGAAAGAACCAGACGCCATTGCAGCAGAACGCCAGGGTAAAATCGTCATCTGGCAGGGGGGAAGTCTGGAGGTTGATCTTTCGTTTGTGTATAAAAAAGATCGGGAGAATGACCCTCTGATTCAGGCAATTGTCGATCTTGTTCAGCAGATCTGGCTTGTTGATGTTGCTGATGCTTCGGAAGGTACAAATGATGATTAAAAATCCGCAATTTTATACGGTTATAATCGGCACCGAACTGTTAAACGGGAGACGGCAGGACAGCCATTTTGAGGTTGTTAATGCTCAGCTGGTGGCAAGAGGCTGGAATCAGAAAGCAAATTTTGTGATAAAAGATAATCCCCGTTTTTTGGAGGATGTTTTTTTGCTGATTCAGTCCGATCCCGATTCCGTGATGTTCAGCTTTGGTGGGATTGGTTCCACACCGGATGATTATACCAGGCAGGTTGCTGCGACAGCATTTACAGGGCAGGGAGTGGTGCGGCATAAAGAGGCCGAGGAAATAATCATTAAGCGGCTGGGACAGCGGGCCTTCCCCCACCCGATTGCAATGGCAGATTTACCGGCAGGCGCAAAGCTTGTGGCCAATCCGGTCAATCAAATGCCGGGTTTTCAGCTCTCTGACAGATTCTTTTTCGTGCCAGGGTTTCCTGAAATGGCGCATCCCATGGTGATTGCGGCTCTTGATACGTTTTATCCGCAAAACCGAGCCACTTACAGCTGCAATTTTATTGTCAACTGCAGCGAGGCAGCGCTTATTGATATCATGTCGGTTCTGCCGGATGATCTTTCGCTTTCCTGTCTCCCTTCCAGCGCTGGCGGGAAATATACTTCAGAAATGTAACTATTCAGCTGCACCCCATCTTGCGACAATCAGGCCGCCTCACATAGGGGGGCTATAGTTCGTTGGCCTGCTTGCCACAATATGGGGCACATCTGAATAGTTACAGACACCACACGTTATGCCAAAGTCGTGGTGCTGCCTGAATAGCAACTCAGAAATATATATGAGCCATGAAGACCGCAAGATTCTTGAACAGTGGAGGGGTTTTTTTACACGGAAACTCGAGAAAATGGCAGTGACGTACGAAAATATTGTTTAAAGCCGGGTAACTCTTCAGGAGCATCTCACGGAGTCCACGCTTCAAAGTCTTCAATGAACAGGCAAGCGTAGACTCCGAATCCAAGGCACTCCTGAGCAGTTACAGGACGGTGGTTCTGCAAGTCTTTCGCATCCACGTGAAGAGTTACAAAACCGGAAGGTATCAGATTTTAAAGTAACTGTGTATACAACAGGTAACAGGCGGTGAGAATTAATAATGCGCCCATGAACCTGTTAAATACCTGCAATCTGCCAGGATTATTAATAAGCAGTGTTATCCGGCTGCCCAGGACTGACCAGGAAAACAGGGAAAGATAACAGATAACAAAATACATTGGGGTAAAAACAAGGATGATTGAAGTGTTCTCCGGAGTCGAGAACATTGAAATGCCGGAGACGCATGCTATCCAGGCCTTGGGGTTGAGCCACTGCAATAAAAAGCCCTGGGAAAAGGTGGGGATGTTTTGCGGCTTAAGATTCAGCTCAGCCTTTGCTGAGGCAATTCTATAGCCCATGTAGATAATAAAAGCAGATCCGGCTATTGCCAGATATTTAAGGAAAAAAGGATACAGGGCAACGAATTTGTAAAAACCCAATGCCAGAAAGAGCAGGAGCATGGTGAAGCCGGTGGTGGCACCAGAGACAAAAGCAAATGTTTTGCGGATTCCGTAGTTTGCGCCCGAAGAAACGATAATCATGTTCACCGGCCCAGGCGAAATCGACATGGCCAGAGAAAAAGAAAACATGGCAAAAATAAGCGACATGGTCACTGTGTCAGGAAGATGAGGCATGGCAACCCTTAACTCTCTGCCAGCGCTTTTTTAACCGCTGCTGCGGCATGGATGAGCGTTGTATCAAAAAGGGGCAGGGTGACATCGCTCTCCTTAATCAGCATACCTATTTCCGTGCACCCTAAAATGACTGCCTCTGCTCCTTTGTGGGCAAGGTTGTCAACTATGTCGATATATTTTGCTTGTGATTGGGGAATAATTCTTCCCAGGCAGAGTTCCTGGTAGATTATATCGTGAACAGTCTGCCGGTTTTCCTTTTCCGGGATAATCACCTCCAGACCAAATTTTTTCTCAAGTCGTCCCCGATAGAAATCTTGTTCCATGGTAAAGGCCGTGCCAAGCAGGCCGACTTTTTTAATCCCCTTGCTCTGCAAAGCATTACCGGTGGCATCGGCAATATGGAGCAGGGGAATTGTTACTGCTGCTTCCACCTGTTCCGCCACCTTGTGCATGGTATTTGTGCAGATAAGAAAAAAATCAGCTCCGCCTGCCTCCATGGCACAGGCTGCCTTGCTCAGAATTTCTCCTGTCTGCTGCCAGTTGCCGCTGTGCTGCAGGGCTTCAATGGGCGCAAAATCTACACTGTACATGATAATTTCTGCAGAGTGCAGGCCGCCCAGTTGTTTTTTTATGCCTTGATTGATTGCCCGGTAATAACCGGCGGTGCTTTCCCAGCTCATGCCGCCAAGAAGTCCTATGGTCTTCATTTTTTGCTCCTATCAAAAAAGCTGCGGTAAACTGTAAAATCGGAGAGACAGAGGCAACGAAGCCGCCATGTTCCCCAGATAATCATAATTTATCCTCAGTTGAAACAGGCAAATAAATCTGCCCCTACCTCAGGTGCAATATTTTTTCATGACGCCGGATATTCATCGGGCATAACCTGCGGTGGATCTGAAGGTTAACGCATTGTATACCATTGAGGTATTATGACCTAAATGCTTGGGTAAATAAAGCTGATCCACTGGTCACCTTTGAAATGGCCATCGCCCCATTCCTCCTCAAGGTCTGCAAGGGGTTTTGTCGCAACAGCCTCTTCTGGGCTTTTTCCCTCTTTTTTCAGTTTGCTCAACCGTTCAAGTACGGTTGCAAGCATGGCCCGGTATCGTTGTAGCTGTGGTTTGCCGGCAAGCGGCCCATGGCCGGGGATAATTCGTGTGTTGTCATCGGCCAGGGCGAGAATGGTATCAGCGGCTAGGATCATGCCTTTGAGTGAGCCGCCATGATCGACATCAATAAAGGGGTAAAATCCGTTAAAAAAAATATCGCCGGTGTGGATGACATTGGCTTTGGAGAAGACAATGAAGCTGTCGCCATCGGTGTGTGCGTGCGGAGCAAAGACGGCATGTACCTTGTCGCCATTAAGGTGAAAGCTGATATCTTTAGAAAAGGTAATCACCGGCAGTCCGTCAGGGTCAAAAGGAGGTTGCTCTGCTTTAAACTCTTTAATGAAATACCCGTCATGCAGACGTTTGCGTACGTTCTCCTGGGAGAATATCAGAGTGCCCTCATCACCCAGATTTTCATTCCCTCCGGTATGGTCTGGATGGTAGTGGGTGTTGAATAAAAACTTCGGATGGGTGCCGCCAACGGTTTTTATTGCGGCAAGAATTTTTTCGGTCAGCGGGGCAAACTGATCATCAATCATA
>QNYF01000119.1 GCA_003978695.1 Desulfobulbus sp.
TAAATAGCCATTATACAGGGGCAGCAGAAGCCTGTGAACCAACCGAACTCTCCAGCCTCTGGGTTTCATTCCGTTTGATTCAGCTCGAACAATCCTTGGAATCCGCAGCATAAAAGCACAGAAGAGCGCCTGCAGCAAAGGGAATATCTGCCATCCGGTGAGGATGACAACATCTGGACGGTCTTTTCGTAAAACTTTAGCCAATCCCCTGACCCAACTGGAAAAAAAACCTTTGATACCAGGAGATTTATGCCAGTTATCAAGCACCTCAAAAGCATATCCTTCAAAAAGTGGAATATCCCAGTTAAAAGCGACCCCAAAGTCTGTTCCCTGTTTTGCGGCATCAGGGAGAGAAGCAAAATAGACCCGAACGTCATACCCAGCACGTTGTGACAGTTCCTGAAACCAGGGGATATGGTATTGAATCGGATGGGGAGCAAAAATTGCTATTTTCATCACTTTTTCAGGTTGAAAGAACCGGTGGGAGAGCTGTTTTCTCTTCTTTCTCAGAGAGTGCCTGGCCCTCCCCTGAACGTCTTGACATAATCATCTCGCTGGCAAGTATCACACGATAAATTGCCATGGTAAAGCCGAAGATCCAGCCGAGAAGAAGAAGAATAAAAAGATCGCCAAAAACTTGTGTCGCAACAACAAAAACCGGAATATTGGCCACCAGGAAGGCAACAAGCCCGTTCCACAGGAAAACAAGTGCACTCCTTCTTGCAGACAAAACACAAACCATGCGAAACAAATACATAAACAGGCTCGCAAGAACCCACAAAAAAAGAATCAACCCGGGAACGCCAAGCTCAGCAGTTATCTTGCCAAGTCCTCCCTCCCCTGCTCCGCCAAAACGGACTGCCCCTCCTCCAAAATGTTGCCCTCCCTGACTGGCCACTCCAAGTCCACCTCCCCAGACCCCGTACCCATCTATAGCCCAGCCAATCGACTCTAAACCCAGTTTTGAAAACCTGTTTTCAGCATCTCTAAAAACGGTTTTCCCTCTGGTCAGGTATGGATTCAACCCTTCAACACCCGACGATTTATCCAGACCAAACAATCCTGCTAATGCGAGAAGCCCCCCCATGAGCAAAGCAATAACAATAATACGGCTCACTCCCTTATTAAACCACGTCAACAAAAGGCCATAACAACCTGCAAAGATTGCAACTTCCATCAACATTTTCCGGCGGCCAGTCATCAAGCCCGCACCGAGCAAAAGCAAGAGAAGGCCCGCAACAAGGAGTTTTGGCCAGTGCAATACCCGGGAAACAACCAGCACCAGTAACAGACAAATGGCAGCGGCAGCATGCCAGGCTGCAATTTCTGTACTACGAAAAAACCCCGGATAAGATTTGAGAATACCGCCCGGGACATAAATCTGGACACCAGTCCCGATTTCTTTTAACACAGACCAATCAACACCAAAATAGGACAGATATATACCACTGAGCATAAGCACTGAACAGAGCACATAAAACTTGATAAACCGGATAATATTCCTTCCGTTAAGCCCATAGTAATATGCGAGAAAAAAAGCGGGAAAAGGGGCAAGATATGACAGCAGGCCGATACCGGCCAGTGTTGGGTTGTGGTAACGGACCAGGGAAACTCCTGCCTGCAACAGGAGCCATCCCAGGAAAAGACCTCCCGGTATTCTCAAGGCTCTATACATTGAGTCCAGATGCCTGAAACGAAATCTGCCATTCCTGAAAAAAAAACCGGCTATGACAGCCGCGACAAAACAACCTACGATAACGACCAAATACACCGGCTGCCCTGGAATCACTTTTCGTAAAGGCCCGGCAACAAAACCTGCCGCGACACAGAGCAGCATCCCCCGCCGCCAGTCTTGAAAACTTAACAGCAGACATAATACTCCCAAAAAGAGAATCAATTGGACAGAAATACTCATCCTGGTTTAACTCCTCATCTCAAGAAGACGGGGGCCTCGAGCATGAAGGGACAGCGCCCAGACAATTCCGCTGCATTCGGCCACAAAAGTTACCGGAATCCACCAGGGATGTAAAAGGTGAAAACGGGTACTTATCGCACGAAACGGACCAGATATAATGTGTAAATATTTCTCAACACGCCCCTTGTTCTTTGCAGCCAACTGGTAATAATAACGCCCCACGGCATGAGAGGGCGACAGGGTTGTCAAGTGATCGCCAAATGACCTGGTACCGCCGGATTCAGTTTTTAAATGACGAATTGAGGCCTTGGGGTAAAACAGAATTGTATGTCCCGCAGCCAGGAGCCGGTCGGCAAATTCAGCCTCAAAATTATAGGCCACTTTAACAAAGTTTTCATCAAAACCGCCAAGTTTCAAGGCAACTTCTGTGTTCACCGAAAAATTCCCGCCCATAAACCGGAAAATCGTGCTTGGACGGCAAGAGTTGAATCGAAAGGCATCAGGGGAATCCTCGGGGTTCACATCGTACCATGGATCATCTTCATCAAGTACTGTCTGCCAGTTCTGGATCACCTGGCCGGCGACAAGGGCCACCTTATTCTTCTGATGAGCAGCAACGTGGGCAGAAACAATCTCTGAAACGAGTTCCACATCATCATCAAGGAAAAGAACAACCTCTCCCTGTGCAACCAGCAGCGCCCGGTTCATGGCCGCTGGAATAGAGGGTTTCTTCAGGCGCAGCCAATGTATTCTCTCCTCAGCTGCAAGGGCCTGTAAACCTTCCTCCACGTTCTGCCCATGGATTGGTGTCTGATCAACAACAAGAATCTCCAGCGGTAATGTGTCCAGGGCAAGAACCTGCTCAATGGTGTCCAGCAAAACCTGTTCGCGCTGGTAGCTGGGAATGGCAACGGATATCTTCATTTTTTTCCATCACGCTGGCCAATTCTCCGGGCAGGAATACCGGCAACCACTGTATACCGGTGAACATCCCTGTTCACAACTGCTCCAGCGGCAATAACTGCTCCTTCTCCGATGGTCACACCAGGCAGAATAACTGATCGCGTCCCCAGCCAGACATCATCGCCAATGACAATGTCAGCGGCAATACATGACTGTTGATCAATGCGTTTATCCGCCAGCGTTCCATGGTTATGGTCGGTGATAAAACACCCCGGTGATATCAAAACATGAGAGCCGATAGTTATATTTCCCTGACAATCAATTTCAACACCATTACCCAGAAAAGACCAGGCACCAATGGCAAGCCTTGCCGTTGGTGCAACACATTTCAGGTACACCCCTTGCTCCAGAGTGACGCGGAAACCAAGTGCCATGGCACCCGGCTTGATAAATCTGCACCTTGGGCCTACTGCAACCTTTTTGTCCACAGATGCCCTTCTCATCTTCAACAGTGTAGACCTGATCCGGGATAGTCCGACATCCACCATGGTGATAATGGATTCCATTGCTGATATTACCCTAGCCATGGGTCACACCGGTAATCAACAGCTGGTGACTCAGGCAGCGGCCCACAACTGGAGTCTTAAGCAACAAACGATCAAAGAGTTTCAAAATATCGTGGCCAACAACTCCATGTAAATACCGCAGTTTCATATGCCCGGAAATCCATGGAGTTTCAAAATATTTCAACTCAATACCGGCTAATCCTGCCTTCTGAAATAATTCAACCAGTTCATCGCCTCTATAGGCAAAAAAATGACCGTCACCATCGGCTGTGAACTGTTTATTCTCCCATTGCTCAGGATTTCCAAGCTCGCTGAATGTCGGCAATGCGTTTTTCACATACTTTCCATTTGGCGTGGTAACGACTAAACGTCCCTCCGGATTCAACATTTTTTTTAAACAAAGGATCATGTCCATAGGGTATACAAGATGTTCAATAATCTGGTTGGCAAAAACCAAATCAAAAGTTTTGTTCAACTCCAGTTCAAGCACATTCCCCTGAAAAAATTCTATATTACCGCGCTCATATCTGCTCGCTGCATAGTCCAGAAATCCCTGCCGTAAATCTACTGCACAAACATTATGACCGGCCTCGGCAAGCAGCAGGGCCAATGTTCCCTGAGCACAGCCGACATCTAAAATATCAAGCCGGGGGCTGTCCGGAACCAATGACAAATAGAGTTCCAGCTGATTATGGTACTGGTTCCATATCTGTGGTGCAATGGTCGAATCCCATATCTCCTGCATGTCATGCCTGTAGAGAGCATGTAGTTCATCCGGCCAGGAAGGATCAAATACCGGTCGTTTCATGCGGAAAACCAGGTCTGCAATAAACGGAACCAAGCCTTGAAATGCAGCGGGTCAGCCTGCCGGGCTGATTGAAAATAAGATCGTGCCGCAACAGGATCTCGGCGCAGAAGGCAGCACCCTAAAAAATAATACCCGTTTGCAACATTTCCCTGCTTGCGGGTATTGGCTTCTCTTGCAGAAAAAGCAACTGCATTATCAAGAATTTGTTGTTCGCTCTTCCCAGCCCTTCTCAGGCGTGCCGCTTCAATGATAAACTGAGCGCTCACCAACTGCTGGTCCCGGTTGACCATGCTGATTGATCCCGGCGTCAACGCAGCCTGATAAAGAACCTCCTGAACCGCCCAATGCCTGCCATGTTCAGCAAGCCGTATCCAGAGATCAAGATCCTGGGCTACCGCAAACTGAAAGCGATAGCCCCCCACCCGGTTATAAAGATTACGCCTGAACATTACTGAACCATGATGAGAGGGGCCACATATTTCAGCAAGGGCAAGCCGGTGCAGCCCTTGCTCCGCATCCTCTTCTGTCTGTTGAACGATCTGCAGTTCCTCTCCTTGTAGCCCAACCATTCTGGTACCACACGACACCATACAGAAGTCAGCATGAGAGTGTAAAAAATTGCTTTGTTTTTGTATTCTCCCCGGAAGTGATACATCTCCGGCATCCTGGCGGGCAATGAATTCGCCCCGAGCTTCAGCACACCCTCGAATAAGTGAACGGGTCAGGCCCTGATTATCCTGTTCAATTACTCTAAGGCGGGTATCTTTTTCGCTGTAGTGCTGTAAAATATCTCTGCTTAAGTCTGTGGATCCGTCGTTGACAACAATACATTCAAAATCAACCCCTTGCTGAGTAAGGATACTCTCCAGGGTGTCTGCAAGTGTCTGCTCTCCATTGTAGACAGCCATCACGACAGAGACTTGGGGAGATGTTGTCATTGTCATCATTGCTGTTTCTTACCCTTTTCGAACGCGATCAGCAAGACAGGCAAGTTTTCCGGCATTGACCCAGCCAAACAAACGGGCCAACAGTCCATACAGTATAAAATCCATCCCCTTGCCCCGCTGCGTTCCCGAAGCTTCCCGGGCAAGTTTAAACAGCATTTCCGCCTCGGCCTGCAACCCGGCAGCTCCACACTGGCGGCAGAGCAGAAAAAGTTCCCTCGTAAAATGCTGCATTTCAGGGATGTCGGGTGTGATACCGGCTTGTTGGGCATGCTGGAAAATCAGTTTGTGGGCTTCGGCCCGGTCTTGCATCCGATGAGGGTCTTTCGATTCCCCCCGGCATAAACGTTGGCAATCGTGGTCTCGCACCTCACAGACATACTCAGGAACATAATATAACGACAC
>QNYF01000091.1 GCA_003978695.1 Desulfobulbus sp.
CGCTTGAGCTTTGATTAAAGCTGAATTTAGAGCGGAGAGCTGTTGCTTAATGATATCATTGTTTTTGTCAGTGGACAGGAGCCCTTTTTCTTTCTGAAAATTATAGAGGTTACGGGTAGCTGCTTCTAACTTCATTTTTTGTTCTTGAAGCTGTTTTGATAGCCAATCAAAATTTTTGGTTACTTGCGCTTTGATACTATCGTTTCGTACTTGAATGAATGTTTTTGCTTGGAGGTTGGCCAGCAAAGCAGCATATTCTTTTGAATGATTCTCAACGCTTATGGTTGTAGGGCCAAAGTTGGTTATTGGAGCCAATCTCAGGCTCGCCAAATGCTGCACTACGGTATAGGCAGGGCTAGATGGAGAGGACTCCTCTAGAGAAGTTTGTGATGGTGAACCAATTTCTTGGTTGAATTTTTCGACTACTTTTTCAGCAACTTCTCGACTGACGAGCTGTTGAAAAAGAATTCTTAGATAGTCTTCTCGGGCTTGTTTACCTCTCAAATTTACTTCTTTTACTCCATCTACAGGAGAAGTCGGTGGTGAAATGAGCAATTGTGCTGTTGCCGTGTAGGTAGGGGTGGCAAAGAAAGAATACAGCGTGACAGGCCCGACCAAACCGATAAAAAAGAGAAGGATGATCCATTTTCTTTTTCGTAAAATATCAACATAATCAGAGAGATGCACTTGGTCACCCCTAGAGGAGCGCAGGTGAGGTTCTTGAAATGGTTTAGACATATCGTATATTGTAAGAGTATTGAATCAAAGAGTTGAAAGAATTAGAAGTAGCTCTGAGGTATGATGATGATATCTTTTGGTTTTACAATCTCTGTCAACTCAGGTTGCGTGACGAGCACTTCATCATTTTCAACGCGTTCAATGCGAGTACGATTGAGGGCACCGGTGGGCAGCACACCACCAGCCATAGCAATAGCTCGTCGAACTGAAAGGTTTTTTTCCCATTTATATTCGCCTGTTTTTTTAACTTCACCTGTCACATAAAAACGTTGGGCTTTAGGTATTTGTACTGTATCTCCGGGAAGAATATAAGACGAATCCGGATCTGCGCCAGCTGCGATTTCATCCATATTAAGGTGTTGAATTTCTTTTTTTCTTGCCGACTGTGAACCGTTATCTCCGCCGCGGATGATGATAACGGTTCGGCCGGCGTCCTCTGTGATCCCTCCTGCTTCAGACAGTAAAGCGAAAACATGGGTACGGCCTTTGAGAATATATTGACCAGGTTTTTTGACCTCGCCCAAGATATATGCTTTAAGGCTGGCATACTGTTTTATTTTTATGCTGACTTGGGCGTGCAATAGAAACTTTCCGACTGCAAGTTTCTTGGCGATATCATTTTCAAGTTCATAAATTGTCCGTCCGGATGCCTGTATCTCTCCTATAAGAGGAAAAGAAATAGTTCCGTTCTGGGCGACTTCTATCGTTCTATGTAAATCCTGTTGCCCCAAAACAATTATTTCTAAAATATCTTCCGAACCGATGGTGTAATTGTTGCTCTTTTGAGCAGCTGCCGATACAGTTAAGGGAAGAATAAATGTGAACAGAAAAAGAAAAACAGTCCTACTGGTAAAGAGGGATAATTTCATGGTAATATCCTTAAATAAACGAAGCTTTCTTTGCCCCTATAAGCAGAGCATTCTTGTAAAACTTTGATTATAACTTATTTTACGGTCGAGAGGAACAGAAAAAATCATTCCAGTATCTCGAAGGTATGAACTGCCAGGAAACGAATTGTTGGAACTCTTCATTGGACATTTTTTCTGAAAGGGTTTTCTTTGTTACTGGCGAAATGAAGTCTAAGGATCAAGCATGAATATTTTAGTACGTTATTGTGTGGTTTCTTCGGGAGTTGGGTTTATCATGCTTTCAAGTTATCGAGTCGAAGCGCACTGGACAGTTCTGTCAGATCGCTTACAACTGACACCAATTATTCAGACTGTTGTTCAGCAGTCTGATAACGTTTTTCATGTTCCGGAAAAGACTCACAGTGATCTGGTGACGGCAATTCGTCCCAAATTGCTGTCTGAAGCAGCGTTGACAGATACTCTATTTTGTTCCTTAGAGTATACGGGAGATTTTCGACATTATTGGAATTTTGATAATTTAGATTCTATTCGCCATAAAGGTGAACTGCAGATAAAGATGACAACGCCGCGAGGGAGCAAATTTGCCATTGGAACACGGTATTATGATTCAACTATTCAGGCCTTTTCCCAAAAAGGCGATAATCGGGACTATGTGGAGAGAGAGGTTTATTTTGATTCGCTTTTTACAACGGGATCTTGGACTGAGGCGGGATTAAGATTTGAGTCGTCGTATCGAGATTTTGACGATGATCACTGGCGTACCGATGATTATGATAGATATGCAGTAAAAGGGTATGTTGCCTATAAAAGGCTTCCATTCACTTCTTTTATCGGAGAGTATAATTTTTCTCATCAAGAAAATGATGATTTTGCCGGAGGGCCTCTGGAAATTGATGCGCATAGCATCTTGTTTGGCCCCGAATGGCAGGCAGGAAAAAGGCTTTCCGGCAAATTGTTAGGTGGGTATAGTTGGATATCGGGCAATACTTTAAGTGATAGCTCAAGCTTTTCATTTTTGGCAAACCTTCACTACAAATTTTCCCCCTTTACCTCTTTTAACCTTGACGGATTCCATGCTTATAATACGAGTACAAGTGCCAACCGTGAAACAAATATCTACAATGTCTCCAAGGGAGGGACATTCACTATAGATTATACCCGATGGAAACCGTTTCATGTTATCGCTGTACTAGAATATAAAAATCAGGAGTTTAAAGGAGAAGGCGAAAGTATAGTCTCCCGGACGGATGATTTTTATAAAGCCAGCCTCCGTATACAATATCCTTTGAGAAACTGGCTTTTGCTTGAAGCCAAATATGCGCTTAATAAAAAGGATTCTGATCTCAGTTCGGTAGAATATAGAGAAAATGTGGGGGCATTGAACTTGACATTCTCGTTCTAAGACCACATAGGTGGTCGTTCGAGGGGAATAGGTGATTTTTTGGTTAAGAGAAAATTTTCTTAAAGGCTGCGGCAAGTTTATCCAGCGCTTGTACTCCGTTCAGGTAGTTCTCTTCATACTTCACTGTCCGCCAGAGGCGTTCAATCATAATATTGTCTATGGCTCGCCCTTTGCCGTCTATGCTGATCTTACGCCATTATCGTGAATATCCCGGTAAACTCCTTACTGGTATACTGTGATCCTTGGTCAGTGTTGTAGATTTCAGGGGCTCCACTATCTAGCTCATAGATAGTGAACAAGACCGAGGGCATCGACCAGAAAAAATAATGATTAACTTGAGCCGTTGGATTTACGGTAGGCTTTGTACAATCGCAGAACCTTGCTTACGTAATTCACAGTTTCAGGAATGCGGGGAATTGTTTTTTTGACCCTTGCCGGGCCCGCATTATAGGCAGCCAGGCTGAGACGGATATTTCCTTTATAGCTTTTCAGCAGTTCTTTTAAATACCTGGTACCTCCTAAAATATTCTGCCGGGCATCGTAGCGGTTATGAACCTTCATATCTCTGGCTGTTCCCGGCATAAGCTGCATCAGGCCAACCGCCCCCTGGGAGGAAACCGCACGGGGGTTGAAGTCTGACTCTGTCTTGATGATTGCCTTAATCAACATAGGATCGATACCATGCACCCTTGCCGCACGTGCAATATGCTTGTCAAAGGCGAATGGATCATGACGTGTTGTATAACTGACAGAATAGCCGTCGTCACTGGCAAAAGGCCATGAGTTACGCTTGTATTTGCGGACCCGGGGACGACTTCGTACCACCCGTTGCCGTTTTGTATGAGTTGTCTGCCGCATGGACAATTCAACCGACTTGTAGCGGCTATCCCCGGGAACATTTGAATAATGACAAACCCCTCGTGAATCCACATACTTGTACAACTCTGCCTTGGCTGGCGAGGTATAAACCACAGCCAACAAGACAAACACTGTTATGGGTAGAATAAACCGCAAGACAGTCTCCCTATTTTTGCCGTTTTTCCCAATCGGCAAGAAACTTCTCCATGCCGATATCTGTGAGAGGATGCTTGGCCATCTGGGCAATAACCTTATAGGGAATAGTGGCAATATCTGCCCCGATAAGAGCAGACTGGGCAACATGCATCGGGCTGCGAACAGAGGCGACAATGACCTCGGTACTGTAACCATAATTTCGTAAAATGGTCATAATGTCCCCGATAAGATCCATACCGTCCTGGGCGATATCATCCAGACGCCCGACAAAGGGGCTGACATATGTTGCACCAGCCTTGGCAGCAAGGAGGGCCTGCATGGAAGAAAACACAAGGGTGACATTGGTCTTGATTTTCTCGTCAGTAAGCTGTTTTACAGCCTTCAGGCCTTCTTCAACCATGGGGATCTTGACAACGATATTCTCATGAATTTTAGCCAGCTCACGGGCTTCGGCAACCATGCCATCAGCCTCAAGACTGATAACTTCGGCACTGATGGGGCCGTCCACAAGGTTGCATATATCTGCCAGAATATCTGTGAAAGGACGCTGCTCCTTGGAAACAAGGGACGGATTGGTGGTGACTCCGTCCACCATGCCAAGTGCCATTCCTTTTTTAATTTCATCTATATTGGCGGTATCAATAAAAAATTTCATCAATTTCCTCCCGAATTCTCGGTGAATTTATCGCAGCACTCGTCACTGCAGAAATAATAGGTTTTGCCATCCTGCCGAAGCCGAAGTGCCTGATGCTTAGGGACTAAAGTGTGACATACCGGATCTTCCACCAGTACGTCTTCAACCGGATCACTCTGGGCTTCTTTGTTGTGGTGCTTTTCCGCCTCGTCCGCAATTTTTTCCCGGATAAGGTTTCGGATAAGACGCCAGGCAATATAGAGAAGGAGGGCAAGAACAAGTAGCCGTTGTGGACTCATAGCACTCCTCCTGCAATCAGACCCACACATCCTTTCCTACGCACATTCATAGCTTTATTATAGTCGGGCAAACACAAAAGTCTAACCTATTTTTAAAAATATCGTAACTACTCAGCTGCACCCCCTCTCGGAGTCGAGGTGATACCTGAAGAGTTACAAAATATCAATGAGTCTATCCAATTACGGGATTACCAGCTGTAAATCAAGCTTTTTGAGACCATTTCAGGCGCTTTATTTCATCATTTTTTACGCCATCAGCAAGCACTTCACGCAGCTCCGCAACTGTTTTGCCTGTCGTCGGATGGACAGCTGCCGGTGCTATTTCAGCAAGAGGGCCAAGCACAAAAAGACGTTTATGCATTTCCGGATGGGGTAAAATGAGATCTTCTGTTGTCATAATACGCTCATCATACAAAAGCAGATCAAGATCAAGAGTCCGGTCCTGGTGGGTTGTGGAGGTCTGGTCTCTCTTCCTGCCAAACTTTTTTTCAATCTTCAGAAGAAGCGAGAGCAGCTCATGGGGGGAAAGACTGGTTTTCAGCCCACCGACAGCATTGACAAACCAGTGGGTGCTTTC
>QNYF01000084.1 GCA_003978695.1 Desulfobulbus sp.
CGGAAACGTACGACAGTGGTACGGCGTCGTTCCAAGGCCCAGAAAGAAGAAATTGCCAGGCTGGCTGAGGAAGCTGAACGTGCTGAAACTGCTGTGGCTGAGACTGTAGACTCAGAGCCTGTAGAATCTGTAACTGATTTAGAAGAAACTGTTGAGGAAACGGCGACAGACGAGGTAATGGGCGCTGAAATTCCTGTTGAGGAAACAGGGGCTGCGGAAGAAATTGTCGAAGAAGCGGTTGAGAGAGAAAAAGAGAAGCCTGATTCCGTAAAGGAAGAAACCGACAGGGACGTTCCTGAACAGAACAAAAAACCGGTTACGGAAGCACCCAAACGGGCAAAGGGGCTGGCAAAAATTGTCGGCAGGGTAGAGATTCAGGTAGAAAAAACCAGACCTTCCCGTCCCCGTCGTCCTGCCCGTTCTTCTCGTCCCCGTCCGCAGGCCGGGATTCCGGATGGACCGCAGCCCCCGGTAGATGCCAATCGGGGCGTGGCAGGTAAGGGAAAGAAAAAGGGCAAACGAATTGTTGCAGTCAGTAAGGATGGGGAAAACGCAGCCAGAAAGAGGAAGCCGGGTAAGGCGGCCAGAAAGGGTCGTCAGCGTATGGATTTTCGTGGTGGAGGAGATGTGGAATTTATGCGGCCCCGTAAAGGGCGTCGTAAAAAAGATAACCGCCGCAAGAGTCAGTCCATACCAACACCTGTGACCGAAAGTAAGGCCATCAAGAGGCGGATAAAAGTCTTTGAAACCATCAGTGTTGGTGATCTCGCCAAAAGAATGGGTATCAAGGCCAATGAAATTATTGCCAAACTCATGGGACTTGGGGTCATGGCCACGGTCAACCAGTCTCTGGATCTGGATACGGCCACCCTTGTAGCAACCGACTTTGGTTATGAGGTTGAGCAGGGGATGACCGAAGAGCTTGGGATCGCAGCGTTGCAGGAAGACGAAAAAGGCGGTGAAGAGCAGCCCCGACCTCCTGTTGTTACGGTTATGGGTCATGTCGATCATGGTAAAACCTCCATCCTCGATGCCATACGGAAAACTGATGTGGCTGAAGGAGAGGCAGGTGGCATTACGCAGCATATAGGTGCCTATCATGTGCAGGCGCCCTCGGGTGATATAACTTTTGTCGATACGCCCGGTCATGCAGCTTTTACAGAAATGCGCTCCCGTGGAGCAAAGATTACGGATATTGTTGTGCTGGTAGTGGCGGCAGATGACGGTGTAATGGACCAGACCAAAGAGGCTATTGCCCATTCCCAGGCAGCTGAAGTGCCGATTCTTGTTGCTGTGAATAAAATTGACAAGGATAATGCTGACCCGGAACGGGTGAAGCGAGAACTCGGTGATTTTGGTTTAATCCCGGAGGAATGGGGAGGGGACACGATTTTTTGTGAAACCTCGGCAAAAAAAGGTATTGGTATTGAAGAGCTGCTGGAAAATATTCAGCTGCTTTCAGAAATTCTTGAATTGAAAGCTGATCCCGCCAGAAAGGCGCACGGCAGCATTATCGAAGCTCAGCTGCATAAGGGCCGCGGGCCGGTGGCAACGGTATTGATCCAGGAAGGAACGCTCTGTACCGGTGATTACTTTGTTGCCGGAAAGTTCAGCGGCAAGGTTCGTTCGCTTATCGATGATCGGGGAAATCAGATTGAAAAAGCCGGACCGGCGTCACCCGTGGAGGTCCAGGGGTTGACCGGTGTTCCTCAGGCCGGTGATGAGTTTGTGGTGGTAACCGATGAGAAAATGGCAAAATCTGTTTCCGGTTCCCGGCAGCTCAAGGCTCGTGAATCAGAGCTTGCCTCTGCCTCAAAGGTATCACTTGATAACCTGTTTGAAAAAATGGCAGAGCAGGAGATAAAGGAGCTGCGGGTCATTCTGCGTGCTGATGTGCAGGGTACGCTGCAGGCCTTTGGGCAGGCAGCTGAAAAGTTGTCAACTGATGTCATCCGTGTCCGGGTTCTCCATGAAGGAACAGGTGCGATCACTGAAAATGATATTCATCTGGCCGGGGCATCTGATGCAGTTATTATCGGTTTTAATGTGCGTCCTTCAGTTAAGGTGAGGGGTCTTGCCGTACGTGAAGCTGTTGATGTCCGCTCATATGAAGTTATCTACCATGCGCTGGAAGATATAGAAAAAGCCATGGTGGGCATGCTGGAGCCTGATCTTGTGGAAAGGGTTATTGGCACTGCTGAAGTTCGTGAGACATTTTCAGTTCCAAAAATCGGGATTATTGCCGGTTGTTTTGTTATTGACGGCAAGATAGAACGCAATGCTCAGGTGCGGATCCTGCGGGAATCAGTGGTTATCTTCACTGGCGAAATTGAGTCGCTCAGGCGTTTCAAAGACGATGTCAAAGAAGTCGCCAGTGGCTATGAGTGCGGCATTGGCGTTTTGAATTATAATGATATAAAAATTGGTGACACGCTGGAAGCTTTTGTAATGGACGAGGTAGAGGCGACCCTCTAGAGCGCCCCTGTGTAGATATGGATTTTGATTTTACCCTGCCAGGGCTTGGCAAACCCAAGAGTACACGACCGGAGCGGGTTGCAGAAGCAATTCAGCACGAGTTGTCCCTGCTTCTCCTGCAAAAAGTGCGTGATGAACGCTTGTCCCAGGTGACGATTTCGAATGTGCAGATGTCACCTGACTTGAAGCGGGCAAAAGTGTTTTTTCTTGTTCCCAAAGGGGCAAGTTCGGCAAGAGCACTCAAGGGAATGGAGAGGGCACGCGGGTTTTTCCGCTCAAGCATTGCCCGGGCCATGAATCTTCGATATACACCAGATCTGGTTTTTTTCTACGACCACCAGAACGAAGAGATTGAGCGACTCGATGAAATTTTTGCCCAGATACATCGGGAAAAAAAGGCCGATGAGCCGCATGATTAATCAAATCGCTCAACATACCAGAAGCAAAAACAATATTGTTCTGGCAACCCATATTCGCCCTGACGGAGATGCGCTGGGTTCGCTTCTTGGACTGGCTGCCATCCTTGAGGGGATGGGCAAGCGGGTGGTTCGCTATCTGGAAGAGCCTGCACCTGCGTTATATGATTTCCTGCCCCATCTGGATCTGGTTCAAACCGATCTTTCCGGGGTGTTGACTTTTGCAGAGGATTGCGGAACAGATGTTTTGTGCATAACCCTTGACTGCGGTGATTTTGCACGCCTTGGCAGGAGCGGCCCGGCTCTCAGGGAAATTCATCCGTTTCTGGTTATTGACCATCACCAGGGAAATGAAGGTTTTGGTGATCTCGACTGGATAGAAGCGCATCGTTCCTCCACCGGTGAGATGGTTTGTGATCTTGCCGTTGCTCTGGGGGTTGATTTTACTCCGGAGGCGGCTGATTGTCTCTATACCGCAATTGTTACCGACACCGGCTCGTTCCAGTATGATTCCACAACGGAACATACGCTGAAGGTTGCGGGCGCTCTTGTTGCCAGCGGTGTGAAGCCTGCAAGGATTTCCCAGGCTTTGCACGACAGTTCGACTTTTGATCGTCTGCAGTTGACACAGCAGGTACTCAGTACTCTGCAGTCATTCTGCGATAATCAGGTTGGCGTTATCAGCGTATCCCAGGATATGCTGCAACGCACAGGAACGACTTTGGAGGATTGTGAGGGGTTGATTAACCTGCCCCGGTCTGTAAAAACAGTTCGTGTTGCTGTTTTTTTAAAGGAGAGCAATGGGGATACTCCTGCAGTGTCTGTGAGCCTGAGGTCCAGGGGTGACTGTGATGTTGCGAAGATTGCGAAACAGTTTGGCGGCGGCGGGCATCGCAATGCCGCAGGCTTCAGGAGAAGCGGTATGAGCCTTGATGATGTACGTGCGATGCTGTTGCCGGTACTTGAAAAAGCACTTTTTGCATAGCAGATGGCAAAACGTAAACCCGTGTTGGTGGATGGGCAGGAGCTTTCTGCCGGAGTTTTTATTGTTGATAAACCGGTAGGGTGTACTTCTTTTGCCGTGGTTAAAAAAATACGCTGGCTGCTGGGGATAAAAAAAGTAGGCCATGCCGGTACGCTTGATCCCTTTGCAAGCGGAGTGCTTGTGGTGTGTGCGGGGCGACCTGCAACCCGTCACATAGACAGCTTTATGATGGGCAAAAAAACCTATCAGGCCCGGCTGCAGCTTGGTGTGGAAACAGAAACTCTTGATACTGAAGGAGTCGTTACAGACAGGCGCCCTGTCCCGGAACTGCATCAGGAAAAGATTGTTGAGGTTCTCCAGGAGTTTGCAGGACCACAGATGCAGGTGCCTCCCGCATATTCTGCGGCAAAGCATAAGGGAAAACCTTTATATCATTATGCCCGGCAGGGAATTATGATAACAAAAGAGGCGAAACCCATAGAGATTTATTCTCTGGATGTCAAAGGCTACGATGCAGCCAATGCGCAGCTTGATATTACTGTTTCCTGCAGCAGAGGGACATATATCAGGGTTCTGGCGGCAGACATTGGTAACCGGTTTGGCTGTGGTGCCCATCTTGTGGGCCTGCGTCGGAGTCGAAGTGGCTGTTTTTCAGTAGATGAGGCAATCTCAGGTGAGCATCTTCTTACAGAAGATGAACCACTTGAGTCACTTCTGGCGGGTATGATTTCCGTTGAGCAGGCGCTTGGGAAGTGTTAGAAAATGAATTGCGCAGGTGATTTTCGCCTGTGTGTGGTATAAGTGGTAAATGAGATTAAGGACTTGTTCCTCAATAACCTTTACATCTTGCTTGTTTTTTTTGCCATACCCTGCGTTGCACAAGCAGTTACATAGCTTGGCTATGCGCCTGCTTGTGCGCCTTGATTATGACAAAAAATCCTGCGCAATATTGTAAAGTTTATTTCGTCACAAGTCCTAACAGTTACCGATTGCCCCTTAAGTAATCTGTAACTGTTGTAATTGTTCCCCGGATCATCCCTCTGGTGCGGAAGACGGAACAATTTGTATCCAGACTCCGGCGAGGCTGAGGGCTGTAAAGGCTTTTCCGGTAGCAGAAGGACAACATTATTTGGAGGTGCTGAAATGGCACAGAGTACAGAAGGAAAAAAAGAGATTATTGCAAAATTTGCAACCCATGAAGGCGATACCGGTTCCCCGGAGGTGCAGGTCGCACTGCTTTCAGACAGAATCAATTATCTTACAGAGCACTTTAAGGAGCATGGCAAGGATCATCACTCCCGGCGTGGATTACTGAAAATGGTCGGTCAGCGTCGAAGTCTGCTCAAGTATCTGAAAAATAAGGATATCACGCGGTACCGCGCGCTCATTCAGGAGCTCGGTTTACGTAAATAAAGAAAAAAGAGGTTTGCCGGCAGCTCGTATAAAGCGACTGCCGGTTTTACTTTTCGGCAGATGCCGGAAAGACATAAAACATAAAGTCTGGTTTTGCGCAGATGACTTTGTCCGGGAGTAAAACAATGTGTTCTGTCCGGAAAGCCGGTTGTATATCGGTGGCGTTTGGTAGAAGGTCAGCAAGGCGGAAAGGAAAAGACATAATAGCAAAACCCTGATTGGCAGGGTGAAAAACTTGAAAGATAGAGGAGCAGCTGAACGCAAAGGAGTTTGCATGTTAAAGAAAATTGAAGCTGAGATCGGCGGTCAGACCATGACCTTTGAGACCGGCAAACTGGCAAAACAGACCAGTGGTTCCGTGGTAGTCTCCTGCGGTGATACCATGGTACTCGTTACTGCCGTTGCAGAAAAAAAATCTAAAAACATGGGGTTTCTGCCCCTGACAATAGAATATCAGGAGCGGATGTACGCTGCCGGACGGATTCCCGGCAGTTATTTCCGCCGTGAAATTGGCCGTCCTTCAGAGAAGGAAGTGCTCACCTGCAGGTTGATTGATCGTCCCCTGCGCCCCCTGTTTCCAAAGGGGTATATGAGTGAAACTCAGGTTATCATTACGGTTTTCTCCGCGGATCAGGAAATAGACCCCGATGTTCTGGCAATGAATGGCGCTTCCACGGCTCTTGCCATTTCTGATATTCCCTGGAACGGACCGATTGCGGCCGCACGTGTTGCTTTTATTGACGGCGAATATGTGCTGAACCCCACACGCAGCCAGCTTGAAAAATCAGCAATGAATCTTGTTGTGGCTGGGACAGCTTCAGCCGTTGTTATGGTGGAAGGCCGCACAGGTGAATTGAGTGAAGAAGAAGTGCTTGAAGCTATCTTTTTTGCCCACGAGGGGATTCAGCCGTTAATTGAAATGCAGAATTCTCTGCGTGAGGAGATCGGCAAGCCCAAGCGTGAGGTTGTAGCTCCAGAGATTAACGAGGAGCTCAAGGCAAAGGTCGAGGAACTCGCTGCTTCGGGCATGGAAGAACTTGTCCGTATTGCTGATAAAATGGAGCGTGGCGACCGCTATGACCTGCTTAAGGAAGAGCTGATTGAGCAGCTTGACGAAGAGATGTATGAGAGTGAAGGGGAAGTGTTTGATCTCCTGTCAGCGTATAAAAAATCTATGATGCGGAGCCGTATTGTCAACGAAGGAAAACGTCTTGACGGCCGCAGTTTTGATCAGGTTCGTCCTATAGCTTGCGAGGTTGGTGTTCTGCCGCGTGCCCATGGTTCAGCCCTGTTCACCCGTGGTGAGACCCAGGCTATGGTTGTCGGGACACTGGGTTCAGAGCGTGACGAGCAGCATCTTGAAGGGTTGGGCGGGGATGTATATCGCCGGTTCATGCTTCATTACAACTTCCCTCCGTTCTGTGTGGGAGAAGTTCGGTTCATGCGTGGTCCGAGCCGTCGGGATATCGGTCATGGCACCCTTGCCCGTCGCGGGATTGAGGGTGTTTTGCCCACACCTGAGGAGTTTCCCTATACCATGCGGGTGGTTTCTGAAGTGCTTGAGTCAAATGGTTCCTCATCAATGGCCACGGTTTGCGGAACAAGCCTTGCCCTCATGGATGCGGGTGTTCCTATTAAAGCCCCGGTCTCTGGCGTTGCCATGGGACTTATCAAGGAAGGCGATAAGATTGTCGTGCTGACTGATATTTTAGGTGATGAAGATCATCTTGGCGATATGGATTTTAAAGTTGTGGGAACCAGCAAGGGAATTTCAGCCCTGCAGATGGACATCAAAATTGATGGTGTTGACCGGGAAGTCATGGGAGCCGCCCTTTCTCAGGCAAAGGACGGTCGTCTGCATATTCTGGGGAAAATGGAAGAGGCACTTGGCACAGCCAGGGATGATGTCGCAGAACATGCGCCCAAGTATGTCACCATCAAGATCCATCCAGATAAAATTCGTGATATTATCGGCCCCGGCGGGAAAATTATCCGTGAGATGACAGCCGAATATGAATCGAAAATTGATGTGGAAGATGACGGTACCATCAAAATCTTTTCCAAAGATAACGACTCGGCAGCGGCCCTGCTTGCTCACATTGAAGAAATTACTGCCATGCCGGAAGTCGGTAAAGTGTATAATGGACTTGTCCGTACCATCAAGGATTTTGGCGCGTTTGTGCAAATCCTGCCCGGAACCGACGGCATGGTTCATATCTCAGAGCTTGCCAATAAACGGGTCAACAAGGTGACCGACATCCTGAAAGAAGGCGATTACGTTAAGGTCAAGGTTATTGAGGTTGATAACCGGGGTCGAATTCGTCTCAGCCGCAAGGCTGCCCTGGAAGAGGGCGAAGAATAAAACGTTATGCATTATCAGCCACATTGTTGATGTACCCTGTGGTTGAAGTGGCAACAAAAGCGCATGTGCAGCTCGTCTGCAGATGCGCTTTTTTTATGTCCCTGAAAATGTCGTTTCTGTTGATTCTTTTCCTGAGCTGTTTACCTCCTTCAGCTCAGGGTAGAGAGATCATGCTTGCCCGGGAATATGCTGATGATATGGCTGTTCAGGGCTGGCTGATGAGTGAAAAGCTGGACGGCGTTCGGGGGTACTGGACCGGCAGCAAGATGCTGTCAAAAAATGGCCATATACTGAAAGTGCCATCTTTTTTTTCTGAAAATTTTCCTCCCTTTGCTCTTGAAGGTGAACTCTGGGGCGGGCGTGGAACATTTGCCGGAACTGTTTCAATAATTAAACGGGAACGTGATCAGGAAGGCTGGCGGAAGTTGCAGT